>CAZTEN010000108.1:0-7216 GCA_964612495.1 uncultured Tissierella sp.
CAATAATATATTTAACTCCCTAGCCATATCAATGGCTAGACTAGTAGGAGCCGACCGTGAAATAATAGCAGGAATCCCTCTTTTAGCAGTCTTTATAAGCATTTCTGAGGATATTCTTCCGCTTGTAATTATCAATTTATCAGACAGGTCAAGTCCATCCATAAGTGCCCTGCCAAGGATCTTATCCAATGCATTATGTCTTCCTATATCATCTTCAAAATACAGGATTTCTTCTATACTACATAAGGCACAGCTATGAACGCCACCTGTATTTAAGAAAAGTTCAGATTTACGATTGAATTCTCTATTTAATCTTACCACATTTTCTCTATGAATAGCTAATGATTTTTCTATTCTCTTGGTTTTAAAGGAATCAAGTACATTGTAAAACACTGTACCCTTCCCACAACCTGAGGTTATGGTCCTTTTTCCCATCAGTTTTTCGTTGAAAGTTTTTCTATAATTTAAATATACATATGCTCTTCCCTTTTCTTCATTAAGGAGGATTTTCTCCACTGCCTCTAAAGAATCTATAAATCCTTCAGAATAAAGAAATCCTATAGTTAACTCCTTAAGGGATCTAGGTGTACATAGGAGGGTAATCAATTCTTCATCATCAATAAAAATAGTAAAGGGATGTTCTAAAACAACAATATCCTCTTCTTGATTTGAATCTTCTCCCTTTATCCTGAAAATCTCATATTTTTTTGTTACATCCATTTATATGCTCCACCCACTAGCCTTATCCAGATAAGTCTCTAAATCCTCTTTAGTATTTAGATTGAGGAACATATCCCAATTGGGGCTAAACTTTCGTGCATGATTTTCTTTAATATAGGTAATATCGAAATCCTGAATAAGCCCATTAATTGACCGCCTATTTGATTCCAAGTATTTTTCTATATAATCAACTAATTCTATTGAATAGAAACTACTAAATGGCTCAATCCAATTTCCAAATTCAGTAACACAGCCCATACAATTTGAAGATGATAAGCGGTCTTTCATAAAGTTTACATATTCCATGTTTATATTAGGCATATCACAAGCCACTACAAAGGCATATTGGCTAGAGGACTGCTTAAGGCCTGCATGAATTCCTCCAAGAGGCCCCTTGTCCTTTAATATGTCACTTGTAATTATATGAGATAAGCCAATATATAGGTCTGGTCTATTGGTAACAATTATGATTTCCTCAAAATCCTTATGAAGCTTTTGAATCAAACTGTCCATTAGCCTTCTTTCATCTATTTTTAACAGCTGCTTGTCAAAGCCCATTCTTGAGCTTTTTCCGCCTGCCAAAATAATAGCGGTAGCAAATTTCTTCATCTTAATCACCTATCTAGCACATTCATTTGCCTTGCCTGTTAGTATTTCCAATCCATGATTTATACTGTCAAGGGCATAGTCCAAAGATTCCTTAACTGCCTTTGGACTACCGGGCATATTAACAATCAAGGTATCATTTCTAATCCCTGATACAGCCCTGGATAACATAGCTCTTGGTGTAATGCTGAGGCTATTATATCTAATAGCCTCAGCTATTCCATTGGCAAGTCTTGTAAGAACCTTCATGGTTGCCTCAGGGGTCACATCCCTCTTACTAAATCCGGTCCCACCAGTTGTAAGGATTAAATCAACCTTAAGGTCATCAGCCATATACATCATTTCTTTAATAAGCTCTTCTTCTTCATCAGGTACAATAATTTGTTTTACTACCTTATAACCTTTATCCGATACTATATCATAAATAACTTTACCCGATATATCTTCACGCTGACCTTTAGAACCCTTATCACTGGACGTAATAATTCCTACTCTAAACATTTTAACCACCCCAAGGTAGACTCATGTACTCCTTCATTCTCCTATCATATTCAGTTTTAAATAGGAGTTCATGTCCCTCTTCCCATTTGGTAAGTCTTTCAAATATAGCCTTTACCTCTTTATCATCTATGTTGTCGGCTGCATTTTGGTAGAATTCCTTATAGTCTCTTTCAATAAGATAGGCCATTCTCAAGACTGTTAAATCAGGTATATCTGATTCCTGAAGGGTCTCCTTAATATGTTCAGATTCTTCTCTTTCTTCAAATATACTTTCTTCTCTGTTTAGAATCTCAGGATCCATATCAAAAGATGAGGTTTCAATATATTTATTTAATAGACTTTGAATAAATTTATAATGCTCCATTTCGGTATTAGCTAATGTTAAAAACAGCTTCTCCGTTGTAGGGTTGGACATGGATTTAGCCTTATCCTTATAGAAGTTGTAACCATCCAATTCCATTTGCATTGCATACCTGAAGATTTGCTCATAGGTTTTCATAAAACACCTCCTATAAATTCACTACTTTCTTCTCATCCTGATCTACCTTCTCTATCCTTACTGCTGCTACCTTAAGCTCGGATATCTTAGACATTGGATCCAAGGCTGAGTTGGTTAAAACATTTGCTGCACCATCCGAATAGTGGAACGGCATGAAAAGTACATTTTCGTCTATTATGTCGGTAATTCTTGCAGCAGTTTCTATCTGACCTCTTCTAGACGTTAATCTAACCCTATCTCCATCTTTTATTCCCAGTCTGTTAGCATCTACTTCATTAATCTCCACATAGGAGGATGGAGCTAGTTTGTTTATTCCTTCTACCTTTCCGGTCATAGTTCTCGTATGATAATGGTAAAGAATTCTTCCCGTTGTAAATACATATGGATAATCATTATCCGGCATTTCTGCACTTTCAGTATATTCAGAAGGCATGAATAAACCTCTGCCTCTTGCGATTGCTACCTTATGAAGGTACTTCGTACCAGGATGATCCTTGTCAGGACATGGCCACTGAATTCCACCATGCTCTAATCTCTTATAGGTAATTCCACCATATGATGGTGTAACTGATGCTATTTCATCCATTATCTTTGCAGGATGTGAATATCTCTTTTCATATCCAAGATAATTCATTAAATCCATAAGGATTTCCCAGTCAGGCTTTGCTTCTCCTATAGGCTCTATTGCTCTCCTTACCCTTTGCACTCTTCGCTCAGTATTTGAGAAGGTACCATCCTTTTCAGCAAATGATGCTGCCGGAAGTATTACATCAGCTAATTCTGAAGTTTCTGTCATAAATATATCCTGTACTACTAAGAAATCAACATGGTCCAAAGATGCCTTAACATGGTTTATATCAGGGTCTGAAACCATTGGATTTTCACCCATTATATATAGGAATTTGATTGAACCATCATGGGCTCCATTGAATATTTCCGGAATTGTAAGTCCTACCTTAGGATTTAACTTAGTATTCCATGCTTTTTCGAACTTATCCAATACCTCAGGCTTAAATACCTTTTGATATCCAGGCAAGTCTGCGGGTAGTCCTCCCATATCACAGGCTCCTTGAACGTTGTTCTGCCCTCTAAGAGGATTTACTCCTGCACTTTCCTTACCAATGTTTCCGCAAAGCAATGCAAGGTTTGAAACGCTCATTACTGCTGCAGTTCCCGTTGTATGTTGTGTTATACCCATAGTATAGTAAATACCAGCCTTATCAGCTTCAGCATAGATAGTTGCTGCTTTTACAATATCTTCAGCTTCTAGGCCGCATATTTCAGCTGCTCTTTCAGGTGGATATTCCTTTACTAAATTCACAAGGTCTTCGAAGTTTTCGCATCTTTCTTCTATATACTCTTTGTCATATAATCCCTTTTCAAGAATTACATTCATCATTCCATTTAATAAGGCAATATTTGTACCCGGCTTAAGCTGTAAAAATACGTCTGCATAATCAGCCAATTCTATCCTTCTCGGATCCGCTACGATAAGTTTAGACCCTCTCTTTACTGCCTCTTTCATCTTAGCCCCAATTATAGGGTGGTTCTCTGTGGTATTAGAACCTATTACAAACATGGCATCTGTATCCAGTATTTCCTCTATACTATTTGTCATAGCTCCACTTCCCAATGTCGTTGCAAGACCTGCAACAGTTGAGGAGTGTCAGAGGCGTGCACAGTGGTCCACGTTGTTAGTTCCTATTACTGCTCTAAATAACTTCTGGAACAAATAGTTTTCCTCATTTGTACATCTTGCAGATGTTAAACCAGCAAAAGCTTCCGGACCATCGCTTTCTTGAATTTCATTAACCTTTTTTCTTATATATCTATAGGCTTCATCCCATGTAGCCTCTTCAAACTTACCATCTCTCTTTATAAGGGGAGTCTTTAATCTATCAGGATGGTTAATAAACTTATATGCAAACTTTCCTTTTACACAAAGAAGACCATTATTAGGTACACCTTTAGCAGGCTCTACGCCTACTACTTGATTTCCCTTAACTACTAAGTCCATTTGACAACCTACTCCACAATAAGAGCATGTTGTTCTAACCATTTTAGTCTCCCAATGTCTGTAATTTTGTTTCTTAGGTGTCAGTGCTCCAACCGGACATACTGATACACAGTTCCCACAGGATACACATTTTGAATTGATTAAACCTTGATTAAATGGAGTAGCTACTATAGTATCAAAGCCTCTATCTTCAAAGCCTATAGCAGTTGTTCCCTGAAGTTCATCGCATACCCTAACGCAAAGTCCACAAAGGATACATTTTCTTGCATCATAATCATAAAATGGATTTGATGTATCCATTCTAGGTTCTCTTCTAGCTCCAATATAAGTTCCATCAATAATACCATATTCATAAGAGTAATCCTGAAGCTTACATTTACCTGATTTATCACAGCTTAAGCATTCCATTGGATGGTTTGATACAAGTAAATCAAGTACTTCTCTTCTTGCATTCCATACCTTTTCAGTCTTGGTATGTACTACCATGTTGTCCTTTACCAAAGTACTGCAGGAGGTAGAAAGATTCTTTGCTCCTTCTATCTCAACGACACATAACCTACATGATGAAGATGGTTCCAACCTATCATCATGACATAGGGTTGGAATATTTATCCCCGCTTTTCTGCAGGCTTGCAGGACAGTAGTATCTTTTTCCACCTCATATTGAATACCATCTATTATAATATTCATATTCTTACTCCTTACTTTTCCTCTTGGCCTTTTAACTTATCGATCTTTTCTAATAAGTCTTCAATAATTAATGCCTTTTCCCATGTAGTTTCATAGAACTTTCCATCCACTTTTTTAAATGGTGTTTGAGGCTTATCCAAATGACGCAATTCTGTTGTTAATCTTCCCTTAAGACACAATGGACGTCCATTTGTTGGAGGTTGTGCAATTACTGCAACATTTTCCTTGCCTCTCGATTTTATTTCAAATTCACAGCCATAGTCACAGGACTTGCAGTTAACGATTTTAGATGAACCTTCCCATGCTCTTATCTTTCCCAATGCTCGCTTATCTATTAATGCTCCAACAGGACATACGGATACACACCTATTACAGGATACACAGGAGGATTCTTCTAGCGTCTGATCAGCATCTGCTACTATCTTAGTATCATATCCTCTTTCAGAAAATGAAAGCACCCTTCTATCACTTACTTGATCGCATGTTCTAACACATTTGCCACAAAGTATACATTTTGCATTATCCTTAAGAATATATGGGCTAGATGTGTCTAAAAGCTGCGGTCTCATTGCTCCACCATGGTCTCTAAACTTCAAATCATATTGGTATGCATATTTCTGCAAATAGCATTCTCCAGCCTTTTGGCAAGTTAAACAATCATTTGGATGGCTGTCTAATAGTAGCTGCAATATATCTTTTCTTGTCTGAACTACTTTTTCACTTTCAGTATTGACTACCATACCCTCTTTTACTCTTGTAGAGCAGGATGTTTCAAGTTTCCTACTGCCTTCTATTTCAACAACACACAATCTACAAGCTCCAACTATCTCTAAATCAGGATCATAGCAAAGAGCAGGTATTTCAATGTCAAGTTTCTTAGCTGCTTCTAATATGCTTGTATCACTAGGGACACTTATCTTTTGTCCATCTATAGTCAATGTTACATTTGCCATTCTCAATACCTCCTCTATCTCTTAATAACTGCACTAACTTTTGGAGGACATGCTTCCATACATGCTCCGCACTTAATGCATTGCTCTGTGTCTATTACATGTCTTTCCTTAAGCTTTCCTGATATACAAGATACAGGACAAGCCTTAGCACATTTGCCACATCCTATACATTTATCTGTAATAAAGAATTCCAATAATGCCTGACAGGAACCCGCCGGACACTTATTATCTTTTATATGAGCTTCGTATTCATTTCTATAATAATGAATTGTAGTTAAAACAGGATTTGATGCAGTCTGTCCAAGTCCGCATAAGGAAGCTGAGCTTATGGTTTTACCAAGGCTCTCCATTCTCTCAATATCTCCCTCTTCACCATTTCCTGCAACTATTCTTTCTAGAATTTCATACATCCTCTTTGTACCTTCTCTACATGGTACACATTTCCCACATGACTCTTCTACAGTAAAGTCTAGGAAGAATCTTGCTATATCAACCATACAAGTATTCTCATCCATTACAACCATACCACCGGAACCCATAATGGAACCAATTTTAGCTAAGGATTCAAAGTCTACAGGTGTATCTATTAAGTCAGCAGGAATACATCCTCCTGAAGGTCCACCGGTTTGAACTGCTTTAAATGCCTTTCCATTTTGAACTCCACCACCTATATCATAAACGATTTCTCTAAGTGGCATTCCCATAGGAACCTCAACAAGTCCGGCATTTTCAATTTTGCCAACGAGAGCAAATACCTTTGTACCAGGTGACTTTTCTGTACCAATGCTTCTAAACCAGTCTACTCCCCTTTGGAAGATAACAGGTACATTTGCATAGGTTTCTACATTATTAATAATTGTAGGCTTTTGCCATAAACCCTTATGTGCCGTTCTATGCACCTTAGTTCTTGGCATCCCTCTTTTTCCTTCTATTGATTCAATTAAAGCAGTTCCTTCACCACAAACGAAAGCTCCTGAACCCAATCTTAATTCTATATCAAAGTCAAAGCCTGTCCCTAATATATCCTTACCAAGGATTCCAAGCTCCTTTGCCTGCTCTATAGCAGCCTTTAATCTCTTTACAGCTATAGGATATTCTGCTCTAACATAGATAAATCCTTGAGTAGCTCCAACCGCATATCCGCCTATTGCCATTCCTTCAAGTACACAGTGAGGGTCGTTTTCTAGGATAGACCTGTCCATAAATGCACCCGGGTCTCCCTCATCTGCA
>CAZTEN010000109.1:0-7202 GCA_964612495.1 uncultured Tissierella sp.
CAGTAGCATTCATAATCATAATAATAATAAATAATACAATGCCCGTGGCAAAAAGTGCTTGTTGGTGTTCGCCGGATGCATAACCCATCTCTATACCAATATTCGTAGTCAGTGTCCTTACAGGATCTAAAATTGTCTCAGGTAGTGCAACAGCATTACCAACAACCATAATAACAGCCATAGTCTCACCAACCGCCCTGCCTAGACCTAAGATTATTGCAGCAACGATACCCGACTTGGCTGCAGGTAAAAGCAAGTGACGTATGGTTTGCCAATGTGTCAACCCTAATGCAAGAGCCCCATCTTTATAATGGCGAGGCAGAGCAAGGATAGTTACTTCAGTGATACTGATGATTGTTGGCAAAATCATAATGGCCAAAATGATGGAACCAGCCAATATGCTTAAGCCTGGTCCTCCCAGGTAATTACGTATCATTGGAACAATAAACAATACTCCCCAGAAACCATATACTACTGAAGGTATACCAGCAAGCAACTGGATGGCTGGTCTGAATATGTTTCTAAGTGTTGCAGGAGCAAACTCTGCAAGAAAAATGCTACAACAAATAGCAATTGGAATTCCTATAATTGCTGCTCCTAAAGTAACCGATATAGTTCCCACAATCATTGGAAAAACACCATAGGAATCCTGGCTTGGAGCCCACTTCATCCCAAAAATAAAATTTACTACACCAACCTTGGCAATAAGCGGAATACCTTTTATAAATATAAATACAGTGATGAGTGCTAAGACTGACAAAGCCGAAAGGGCTAATAATAGAAACACACGCTCAGAGAAATTTCCCTTGAAATTTTTCAATTTCCCATCCCCTTTCTTGATGGAATAAGTCCCTCTTTACTTAATAATTCTTGCCCTTCTAAAGAAAGGGTAAAATCAATGAAACTCTTAGTCAACCCAGTGGGTTCATCCTTAGTAACAAACAAAAATGGTCTAGAAAGCTTGTAGCTATCGTTCATTATATTTTCTGCTGTGGCTTCGATACCATCTAAATGTAAAGCTTTCACTTCATCATTAACCAAACCCAAAGAGATAAAGCCTATAGCATTGGGATCACCTGCTACCAATTGCATTACCGAGCCATTAGAGTCCTGGACTATAGCTTTCGGAGTTATCTCTGCTTCCCCCATTACCAGTTCCGTGAAGGCACTTCTAGTCCCAGATCCTTCTTCACGTGTTATTAAATGAATATTTGCTGTTGAACCTCCTACTTGACTCCAATCGGTAATTATACCGGTATAGATATCACGAATCTGATCTAAAGCAAGGTTTTCTAACGGATTTTTAGGATTCACTATTAATACTAATCCATCTCTTGCAATCTCTATGTTCCATAGACCTTTCTCCTCATCCTTCAATGCACGGGAGCTCATTCCGATATCAGCACTTTGTGTCTGAGCTGCAGTGATGCCCGCAGAAGACCCTCCCCCCTGAATATCAATTTCAGAATCCAGATTCAAAATCATGTACTCTTCAGCTAGAACCTCAGCATATGGTTGTACAGAGGTTGAGCCCGCAACAATGGTGGCCGAGCCAGATTCTTGACTACAAGCAGACATCATACTCATTAAAATGGTTAATATCACTATGCTGATAGATACTCTTAATCGACTTAAAAAATTACATTTAGAAATTTTTTGTTTCATATTTCTCACAAAAATCAAGCATTAAATCATTATTCAATGCCTAATTACCTCCTTTTCTTAAAATGTATAAATCTCTATCCAAAACGACCTGTAATATAGTCCTCGGTACGTTTATCCTTAGGTGTAGAAAAAATTTGTTCAGTTGGACCGTATTCAACTAATCCTCCCGACCTATCATCATTCATCATCATAAAGGCAGTCATATGGGATGCTCTTGCTGCTTGTTCCATACTATGAGTTACAATAATAATCGTATATTTTTGGGATAGCTCATCCATTAACTCCTCAACTTTCATTGTTGATTCCGGATCAAGAGCACTACATGATTCGTCCATCAATATAACCTCAGGCTCCACAGCTAATGCACGGGCAATACATAAAAGCTGTTGCTGCCCCATAGGAAGATCAAGAGCAGATTGCTTAAGTTTGCCTTTAACTTCATCCCATAAAGCCACTTGTTTCAAGTATCTCTCCACAATCTCATCAAGAAGTGCCCTTTGGTTTATTCCATGATGCTTGGGCCCAAAAGCAATATTATCATAGATAGACATTGGAAAGGGATTTGGTTTTTGAAAAACCATCCCAACTCTTTTTTTTAAGCTGACGACATCTATATTCTTATCATAGATAGAAAGGTCATCAAGCAAAATTTTTCCTTCTACTTTAACTCCTGGTATTACGTCATTCATACGATTAAATATACGTAAGAGAGAAGATTTACCACATCCCGATGGTCCAATTATGGCAGTAATAGCACATTCCTTAATATCCATAGTAACATTCTTCAGTGCTTGGAAGTTGCCATAAAAAAGATTTACCTCTTCTGTTTTTATCTTGGTCCTGTGTTCAGAAATTATACTTAGATTATCCATTTGTCACCCTCACTAATCGGCTTCTTATTAAAACTTAATAAGAAGCCTATCTTTTAATCAATTTAAATTTTTTCTTACATATATCAAGATTTAATTGTTAAAAAAATGCTTTACTCATGTTAATTATATGTTAAATTTGAGTATTTGTAAAACATTATTATCTATTTTTCGACTTTCATTTACATATTTAAATATCAGAGGTAATTGCATCACACTACCGCAACGATCAGTTTTAGAAGCGGGGATATTTAACCTCGTTATAACACCGGGTCTAAGTTCCCTTGCTTTAGCAATACCTTCAGTTCCCTTGTTAGCTGCTGAAGCTCTATGCTTGTCTAAATATTACTAGGAATACGGATAGAATGATAAAAAGTGCTGCGTTCACTTTATTGAAGTAGATTTTATATTGCTTACTATGGAATGATTTACAATAAATTTTATAAGAGATGAGATTCGCCAAAGATGCAACGAGCGTTCCAAGCCCTCCTACACTGACACCCAGTAACAATTCCTGGTAAAACGGCGTAAATCCGCTGATGAGAATTGCTGATGGAACATTACTGATGATTTGTGATAACAGGGCAGATAAAGAAAAAACCTTTAATGGTGAATCCAGAAGGTTAGAGGCGAAAATATTTACCATTTCCAGGTGCGTCACATTATCAATAAATATAAAAAAACTTACAAATGTCCCTAAGAGATAATAATCTACTTTTTTAATAAGCTTGCGGTCAAAAATAATAGCTGAGACAATTACTACTAAGGTTACAATCTTGTAATCCAATTGCCTTAGTACTGAGAGGATAACAAGGATAAACAAAACAGCATAGTATCCAATCTTTCTCACATGCTTTAGATGAATTTTATTCAGGTTAACATCCATCAACTTGTCTGAATTATGGATGTTGATCAATATCAGCGAAAGTATTCCCCCTATAACGAACGGAGCAATGATTAAGAAAAACTCTTTAGTGTCTATCTGGAAATAGTTATATAAATAAAGATTCTGAGGGTTACCAAATGGGGTAAAGCTACTTCCAATATTTGCAGCCGCTGTTTCTAGAACAACGACCTTAAAGGGGTCAAAACCTGCTTTTTTTGCCATTGTCATTGTAATTGGCACAACGGTAAGAAGAGCAACGTCATTGGTCATCAGCATTCCAAGGCCAGCTGTTGTAAAGAGCATAACAAGTCCTATGCTTTTCTCACTGCGTACCATACTCAGTATATAGATGGCAATCCCATCTAAGAGATGGTATTTCTCAAATGCAAGGCTAATCAGCATAAGATTAAATAGTGAAAAGATAACTTTAAAATCTACTGCGTCGATGGAAGGCATTACCAAAAATGAAGTTATGATAGCAAGGATTGTTGAGATTACAAAAACAATTTCTTCTTCAATTTTTTTTCGAATAATTTGTATCATACTAGTGCTCACTTCCTTAAGTTAAATAGTCAAATTTTAAAAGATAACACTGTTAAATATAGCAATATATAGATCAGAATTCAACATCTATTATTTTAAATATAAGATATTGTAATATGCTCCACTAGTAGAATTGAATCTTCATCTGTGATATTAACTATTTCGTCAAATATTTTTATATCTATCTTTTAGTCCTCCGACCTTAGTATGTTTATATCCTTTCCTTCCATAATCCTATTCATATTTCTCATAGAACACATTTTTCCACACATAGTACAGCTATCATCATGCTCCGGACTAGATTCCTTTCTATATCTTCTAGCTTTTTCATCATCTATACTCAAATTAAACATTTCTTCCCAGTCTAATCTCTGTCTAGCCTTACTCATCTTTAAGTCCCATTCATTTGCTCCTTGTATTCCTTTAGCAAGATCTCCTGCATGGGCAGCTATCCTTGAAGCTATAATTCCTTCCTTCATATCATCTAAATTAGGTAATCTTAAGTGCTCTGCTGGTGTCACATAGCATAAAAAATCTACACCATGACTTGCAGCTATAGCTCCACCTATTGCTGACGTTATATGATCATATCCTGGCGCAATATCAGTTACCAATGGCCCTAATACATAGAAAGGTGCTCCATGACATAATTTCTTTTCTAATAAGACATTTGCTTCAATTTCATTTAATTTCATATGTCCCGGCCCTTCTATTATGACTTGTACATTTTTCTCCCAAGCTCTCTTTGTCAACTCCCCTAATACCATTAATTCTGCAATCTGTGGCCCATCTGTACCATCTGCTATACTCCCTGGTCTTAAAGCATCCCCCAAACTTATAGTAATATCGTAGTATGCACATATATCTAGCAATTCATCGTAATATTGATAAAAAGGATTCTCCTTATTATTTAATTCCATCCAAGCATATAATAGAGAGCCTCCTCTTGAAACTATATTTGTAACTCTAGTACTTTTCTTAAATGTTTTAACTGTATCCCTGTTCAGTCCTGCATGAATAGTAACAAAATCAACCCCATCTTTTCCATGCTTTCTCACTACGTCTAAGAATTCTTTTTCTGTAATATCTTTTAATTCTTTATCGTAAAACCCTACTGCATCGTATACTGGAACAGTACCCACCATAGCAGTAGACATATTTACTAACTTTTGTCTGAATTCTTCTGTCTTTCCAAAGGAACTTAAATCCATAATTGCTTCTGCTTTCATATCTACTGCAATTTTTACCTTTTCTATCTCTGCATCTACATTTGGGCAATCTCTTGATATGCCAAGATTCACATTAACCTTAGTCTTCAACCCGTTACCAATTCCTTCTGGATTCAAAGATTTATGATTTTTATTTGCGGGAATAACAATTTGACCTTTCGCCATCTTCTTCCTTAGTATTTCTATATCCATATTTTCTTTTTTACTAACAATCTCCATCTCTTTTGTGATAATTCCTTTTCTTGCAGCATCCATTTGAGTTGTATATTCCATTTTCATATTCTCCCATCTTAATTTTTTCAGTTTCTTTGATATTCTTCATTATTGAGGTAAATCTTTCATATCTTTTATTCCTTACCCTTATTGATACTCTGTTCATATTTTTATCATCGTTAATATATATGCTTCACCTCCTTTACAAAAAACAAAAAAGCCGTACACTAACAAAAGCATACAGCAAAAATATATAACTCCCCTGCTAAATCCCTTCGTTGGCATTATCCAAATCAGGTTCTTAGGGTCAGAAATAACATTTCTATCTCAGCTTATCAATATAGGCTCCCCTCTAACATAATATTAAATTTTTTCTTCATCTAGTAAAAAGTGTATCATAATATTGTAAATTTTACAATATTATCAAGCTCAATAAACTTTCTTACAGCATTATCCTAAGTTTCGATAAGATCCCAGACTCCATCTCAATAGATTTAAGCAGTTGAACCTTAGACATCTTAGTATAAGTGATTGTACATGGCATCCATAGCCTTTTGATAATCCTGGAGAAGCTGTTCCTTTGAAAATTCGTTTCAGTGATCTTTTAAGGGAAGATCGCTTATGTCTAATATATGATACAATTGTAAATTCTCCTATCATAATATTCTCTGCTCATTAATAATCTGTATAAATAAATCAACTATTTTGGGGTCAAATTGCGTTCCAGAACAATTTTTCAATTCCAATATGGCCTCTTCACTAGACACTGGCTGTTTATAAGGCCGCATGTTTGTCATGACATCATAAGTATCTGCAACCGCTATAATTCTAGCCCCCAAAGGAATAGTCTCTGCTTTAAGACCTCTCGGATAACCCAGCCCATCAAATCGCTCATGATGTGATAGTAAAATATCCGATATATCACTATAATCGGTTGTATTGGCAAGAATATTAGCACCTTTTGTTGGATGAAGTTTCATAAGTTCACACTCATTTTTATTCAACTTACCAGCTTTATTTAGAACTGCTTCGTCAATTCCAATTTTTCCTATATCATGAAATGTTGCTGACACTCGAATTTTATCTATTTCAGATTGGCTCAAGTTCATTTTTTGAGCTATGTCTTCACAAAGCTTGCCAACGCGTTTAGAGTGCTGTTCCTCTCTTTCACATTTTGCAAATAGCGCTTGCATTATAGCATTAATTGTTTTGCTTTTAGGACTTTGACGGTTATAGAATTTTTTGTTGTACATGTATGCCTCTGCTTCTTTATTAAGAAAATCCAGTGTATCTTCTTTTTTTGTTTGAATTCCATAGCCCCATGAAATAGTAAGTAATTCTCCATCTGATAATTCCGCGAAAGAATTATATGTTATTTGTTCAATTTTTTCTATGCATCGCTTAATTTCAGCCTCGTTTTTCCCGGATACAATAATAGCAAACTCATCACCGCCAATACGAGCAAGTATGTCTTTATCATCAATGCACTCATTAATTTTTGTGGCCACCACTTTTAAGATCCGATCCCCCTCAGTTTGCCCAAATGAATCATTAAAAACTTTGAAGCCGTTCATATCCCCAAGTAATATAGCAATAGGAAATTGCTCTTCCTTAACTCGCCTATCAAACTCTTTTTCAAGAAATGTTCTGTTATAAAGTCCTGTAAGATAATCATGGTAAGCTAGGTATTCATTTTCCTTTGCTATCTTTTCTCTTTTTGTAACATCGAAGATTCATGAGGAAACCCTAGAACTTATTATAGTAAAGGCTCCAGCACCTATAAATTAAATTTGAAAT
>CAZTEN010000110.1:0-7196 GCA_964612495.1 uncultured Tissierella sp.
GACCCTATTACATGGCGAAGGGAGGCAGGTTGTTCTTATTGTCAAGCTTAAGGAGGTATGCGGAATGCAAAAGGCTGAATTAGTATTGACAATGCTAAGTGAGAAGTCCCGTGTGAACCCGAATTTTAAATTCGATAGGCTGTATAGAAACTTATTTAATGAGGATTTCTATCTTAGGGCCTATGCAAAAATTTATAGTAAAGAGGGTAATTTAACAGAAGGTACAGATGGTAAGACCATAGACGGATTTAGCATTGAAAAGGTTCAGACCCTTATAGAAGAAATTAAGGCTGAAAAATATGACCCAAATCCCGTAAGAAGAATTTATATTCCTAAGAAGAATAATGAAACAAGACCAGTAGGAATCCCCAGTTTTAAAGATAAACTAGTAGGAGAAGTAATTAGGCAAATTTTAGAAGCAATCTATGAGCCAAATTTTAATGAAAATTCACATGGCTATAGGCCCAACAGAAGCCCACATACGGCATTACATCAGATAAAGAAGACCTGTAGAGGGTCAAGCTGGGTCATTGAAGGAGATATCAAAGATTTCTTCCATAATATTGATCATCAAAAGCTCTTAGATATTCTTAAAGAAAGAATTGATGATGGAAGATTTTTAAATCTAATTAGTAAATTTTTAAAAGCAGGCTATATAGAGTACTGTCATAAGTATGAAACATGGTCAGGTATACCTCAAGGCGGCATAATAAGCCCCATATTATCGAATATATATCTGGATAAACTGGACTCATTTATAGACTATATAATTTCAAATAATACCTTTGGAGATATAAGAAGCGATAATAAGGAATATGCTAGACTTAATGGCAGGAGACATTATGCTAATAAAAAAGGCAATATAGAAGATGCTGAGAAACATTTAAAAGCCATGAGGAAGATGAACAGATTGGACCCTATGGATGAGAACTTCCGAAGGGTGAAATATATAAGATATACAGATGATTTTCTCGTGTTTCTCTGGGCATCCAAGGAAGTTACACTAGATATCAAAGCTCAAATTGCTGAATTTTTATCTAATGAATTGCATATAAGTTTAAACGAAGAAAAAACACTGGTTACAAATCTGGGAGATAGAAATGTAAGGTTCTTAGGATATGATATATCTAGGAGTAAAGCTAATGATAAGCTTACAAATGTAAATGGGGTAAAGAAAAGAACTGTTAACGGCACTATACAACTACTAGTTCCAAGTGATGTTATAACAGAAAAAATCAAGCCATTTACAAAGAAGGGGAAAGCAATACACCACAATGCTAGAATTAATCTACCGATTTTAGATATGATAAATCAATACAACTCTGAAATTCGCGGATTATACAATTATTATAGCCTTGCCACTGACGTCAGTACAAAGGTAGGAAAGTTTAAATACTTTCATTACTATAGCCTGGCAAAGACCATTGCTAGGAAGGAAAAAAGTTCTGTTAAAAAGGTTATTGATAAATATGGAATCAATGTTAATCTAAAGCAAAAAACAGGATCTAGAAAGATCATTGGAGTAAAGTATGAGACTAAGGAAGGGGAACAGGTCTTAACCTACTTTAATGAGTCACTCAGTCATAAAAATTTGCACACTGGGAAAGTATAAATTCTCACTTAGATAGAATAGCTGGAGAGCCGTATACATCGAAAGGTGTACGTACGGTTCGGAGGGGGGTTTACGTAAACCTAGTATAGAGATATACCAAGGCGATGGACTCCTACCCTACAAAACCACAACAAGTATCAACCTTTCATCCGGTATAGGCAAACTTGGCAAGAAGGTCCTCTTAGTGGATTTAGATCCCCAAGGTAACGCTAGCTCCGGCCTAGGTGTAGACAAGAACAACGTAGATAAATTACTTTATGATGTCTTATCTCTTGATACACCTATAGATGAAGCCATTTATGAATCTTCTGCTGAAAATTTAGAATTGATTCCTTCAAATAACCAGCTGGCAGGACTGGAAATAGAATTTGCAAGGGCAGGTAATTGGGAAACATCTCTAAAGGATAAACTAAGCCTAATCAAGGACCAGTATGACTATATCTTCATAGACTGTCCCCCATCCTTAGGAATCCTCAGCTTAATAGGCTTAATAGCTTCAGATAGCGTAATCATTCCAATCCAATGTGAATACTATGCCCTTGAAGGAGTAAGCCAGCTGTTCGACACTATTGAAATGGTCAGAAAGTCTTACAATCCGGGACTGGATATAGAAGGGGTAGTATTAAGTATGTTTGACGGTAGGACAAACCTATCTATACAAGTAGTTGAAGAGGTAAAATCCTTCTTTAAAGGAAAGGTATATACCAATATAATACCTAGAAATGTAAGGTTAGCTGAAGCACCTTCCTATGGATTATCCATAATGGATTATGATAGTAAGTCTAAGGGCTCAGAGGCGTATATGGATTTAGCTGAAGAATTTATCTATCTACAAGATTAGTAAGAAAGGCAGTTATGAGAAAGACAGGTTTTAGAAAGGATGATTTACTTGGCAACTAAAAAAACAGGACTTGGCAGAGGCCTTTCTGCTTTAATATCAGACAAGGCCTTAGTGGAAAATCTCCTTAGCGAAGAAGAAAAACATGAAAAAATAGAGCATATAGATATAAGTCTTATACAGCCAAAGAAAGACCAGCCTAGACAATACTTCGACGATGAATCCCTAAAGGACTTGGCAGCTTCTATCGAAAAAAATGGTCTTATTCAGCCCATAATCCTAAGGAAGAAAGACCAAGGATATGAGATAGTAGCAGGAGAGAGAAGATGGAGGGCAGCAAAGTCCATCAATATAAAAGAGATTCCTGCCATAGTTAAGGACATAGACGAAGAAGGGGCAGCCAAGATATCCCTAATAGAGAATATTCAAAGGGAAAATCTTAATCCTATTGAAGAAGCCACAGCCTATAAGAAGCTTATGGATGACTATGAGTTAAAACAAGATGAACTTGCAGAAGCTGTCGGTAAGTCCAGGGTCTATATATCCAACTCCATTCGACTCCTCCATCTAGATGAAAGGGTGGTCCAATTCCTATATGAAGGAAAATTAACATCTGGTCATGGTAAGGCCTTATTGGGTATAGAAGATAAAGAAGACCAATACAATGCAGCCATGAGAATAATAAATCTTGGACTAAACGTCAGGGAAACAGAGGCAGAAGTAAAAAATGCTAAAACAAGGCCTAAAAAGAAGATGTTTAAGGCAAAGCAACCATATCTACAGGAGATAGAAGATAATCTTATGAGTTCTTTAGGTACTAAAGTATACCTAAACCCAGGTAGGAAGAGGGGCAAAATCGAAATAGAATACTATGGAGATGAAGACTTGGAAAGGCTTATTGATTTGTTAACAAAGTAAGATAAATAGCCTTCTTAAATCAAATGTTCCACGTGGAACATTTATTAAAGATATGATAATTACATAGCCATATAATAAGGAGGTCAAGTCACATATGGAAGTAAACATATTTCAAGTAGATGCCTTTAGCTCAAGGCCCTTTGGTGGAAACCCTACTGTAGTTGTTCCAAATGCAAAAAGGATTAGCAATGAAGATAAGCAAAAAATAGCCAATGAGATGAATGTTTCCTATACTACATTTGTCCAACAGCTGGGAGATGAAAGATTTAAGGTTAACTTCTATACTCCTAGGCAAGAAGTTAATTTTTCAGGCCACGGTACCATAGCCACCTTCTATGCCATGGCTGAAATGGGATATATTAAACCCTTAAACAAGGGTATAAAAACAGCAGTAATGGAAACTAATAATGGAAGGCTTACTATTGAAATATCCTATGACTATAGTAGGGTGGATAAGGTCATATTGCAACTGGAAGGACCTGATTATAT
The DNA here is from genome assembly GCA_964612495.1 of uncultured Tissierella sp. Taxonomy (GTDB): domain Bacteria; phylum Bacillota; class Clostridia; order Tissierellales; family Tissierellaceae; genus Tissierella_B. The sequence continues at coordinate 3,858 of CAZTEN010000110.1, forward strand.
AGGTTCCATTAAGGATATAGGGCCTATCCTTCAGGCTTTAAATATCAATGAATCTCAAGTAGGCTTTGAGGCTCTGGCCTTGGCTCCTGAGCTCATATATACAGGCCTAACATATATCATCCTAGGAGTAAAGGATAAGGAAAGCTTGGATAAGCTGGACATAGATACATGCTCCTTATTGGATATTTGTAAAAGACATAAGGCCACAGGCTTACTTGCTTTTTATCTCCCCAATAAGGATTCAGATCTGGTATATTCCAGGAGCTTTGCCCCCACCATGGGTATGGAAGAGGAACCTGCAACAGGAATAGCTAACGGTGCCTTGGTCTATTATTTAAAAAAGCATAAGCTAATCGAAAAGGATAGTATTACGTCTATGCAAGGACATTCCTTAAACAGGCCAAGCAAAATCTATTGCTATATTGAAGAAGAAGCTAATAAAAGCAAGGTCAAGGTAGGCGGAAATGCCAATATCATCCTTGAAGGAATATTAAAATATTAAAATATTAAAATACGGAGGTAGATTATGTTATTAGTTGATAAGACAGTTAAAGAATATATAGGAGAGGCAATGAGTGGGGACCCAACTCCAGGAGGCGGTAGTGTAGCAGCCCTAGTAGGCTCCTTAGGTGGAGCCCTAACCAATATGGTAGGAAACCTTACTATAGGTAAGAAGGTATATGAAGATGTACCAGCTGAAATGAAGGAAAAGATGGAAAAGAACTTCAAGGAAATCGAGAAGATAGTAGAAGAGCTTAACTTAATAATAGACAGGGACGCATCAGCCTTCGACAAGGCCATGGACGCATTTAAGCTGCCAAAGACCACAGACGAAGAAAAGAAAATAAGAAGCAAAGCTATCCAAGAAGGCTATAAGGCAGCCCTAGAAGTACCCTTGGCATGTGCCCAAGAATGCTTCAAGATTCTTGAACTTCAGGATGTGTTCGCTCATTACGGAAATATAGGAGCTATAACCGATGTAGGAGTAGGTACCCTACTAGCTTATGCCGGAATAGAAGGGGCCCTATTTAACGTAATCATAAATCTTAAGTCCATTAAAGATGAAGACTATGCTAAGAAGGTAAATGAAAAGGTAGACGCCCTAATGAGCAATGGAAAGACTTTAAGGGATGAAATGCTAAGGGTAGTATATTCAAGACTAAGATAAGTTAGGTTTAAATGAGAACTTCTTTGGGAGTGATTAGGTGAATAAGGACCAACTTAAGGATTTGATTAAGAAGGCAAGAGGTCAAGAAAAGCCGGAATTAGTATTGAAGAATCTTAAGCTAATAAATGTATTTACTAAGGAAATCATAAAAACTAATCTAGCAATAGATAAGGGCAAGATTGTAGGCATAGGAGACTACCAAGGACAAGTGGAAGAGGACCTGGAGGGCAACTTCCTTGCCCCTGGTTTTATCGACGCCCACGTCCATATAGAATCCTCCATGTCTACACCTAGCCAATTTGCCAGGGCAGTAATGGCCCGTGGGGTTACAAGTGTGGTGGCTGACCCCCATGAAATAGCCAATGTCAAGGGTTTAGAAGGAATCAAATATATGATAGAGGATAGCATCAGGTCTCCCCTTGATGCTTACTTTGTCTTTCCTTCTTGCGTTCCTTCTACCCCATTTGAAAATGCAGGAGCTATCCTTGATGCAGCCTCTATAGAGGGCCAGATAGATAAAAAGAATATCATAGGCCTAGGAGAGATGATGAACTTCACAGGTGTAATAAACTGTGACGACCATGTCTTGGATAAGCTTATAATAGGAAGGGATTCTATTATAGACGGTCATGGACCCATGCTTAAGGATAAGGACCTAAATGCCTATATAGCAGGGGGCATAAAGACAGAGCATGAATGCTCAAGTCCTGAAGAGATGGTAGATAGGCTGAGACTAGGTATGTATATACTCATAAGGGAAGGGTCGGCTGCCAGGGAATTAGAAAAGCTAATAGGTGTGGTAAATAAGGACAACCTTTCCAGAATCCTCTTTTGCACCGATGACAAGCACCCCCAAGACCTCATAGAGGAAGGGACTATAGACTATAATATAAAGCTGGCCATAAAGGCAGGTCTGGACCCGGTTGACGCCATCACTATAGGGACCCTAAATCCAGCCATCTGCTATAAGCTAAAGGACAAGGGAGCCATAGCCCCGGGCTATGATGCAGACCTGGTAGTCATAGATAATCTGGAAGACTTCAATATAGTCAAGGTATATAAGAAGGGGGTCTTGGTGGCTGAAAATTATAAAGCCCTATTTAACAGCAGAGCATATTTACCTGATTATATGAAAAAGTCCGTTCAATTAAAGGAATTTTCTATTGAAAAGCTTCAGATTCCAATGAAGTCCCCCTATGCCAGAGTCATCAAGGTCCTTCCCCATAGCTTGGTAACGGATTCTACCATAAAAAAGGTCAAGGTTGAGGATGGGTATTTCCAATATTCTCATGAGGATATCTTGAAGATTGCCGTTATAGAAAGGCATAAGAAGACAGGAAATGTAGGCTTTAAAAATGGGGCCATAGGGTCTACCATAGCCCATGATTCCCACAATATCATAGTAGCAGGGGACAACGATAAGGACATTATAGGGGTAGTAGAGGAATTAGTTAAAATAGGTGGAGGAATTGCCATAGGCTCTCAAGGCAAGATCCTAAAGAGCCTAAGCCTGGAAGTAGGAGGAATCTTAACCACAAGGCCAATAGAAGAGACCAGGAAGATTTTAGAGGAGATGATGGCTATCTCCTATAAGGAACTTGGGGCCAATAAGGATATAGACCCTTTTATGACCCTATCCTTTATGGGTCTGCCTGTAATACCCAAGCTTAAGGTGACGGATATGGGCTTATTTGACGTGGAGAAATTTGAATTTATAAAAGTAGAAGCAGAGGAGTGATATAGGTGGTCTATTTTGATAATGCAGCAACCACTTTTCCAAAACCGGAAATAGTATACGAGACCATAATGACAGCCATGAAGGAATATGGTGCAAATCCCGGAAGGTCAGGCCATAAGATGGCACTAAAGGCCAGCCGAGGGGTCTATGAAACCAGAGAGCTATTGGGAAAATTATTTAATTTCAATCACCCTATGAATACCATACTGACCTTTAACGCAACGGAAGGATTAAATATAGGAATTAAAGGGACTTTGCAGGCTGGTGATCATGTGATTACCACATCCATGGAGCACAATTCCGTCCTTCGTCCCATTACCTATTTAGAGAAGTTTGGGGTGGAAAACACCATAGTCTACGGAGATGAAAAAGGAAGAATCAAGGCTAGTGATATTGAAAAGGCTATAAAGAAGAATACCAAGCTAATAGTAAC
>CAZTEN010000111.1:0-7191 GCA_964612495.1 uncultured Tissierella sp.
TGGTATCTTCTGTATCTTTATTTTTCTTTGTGAATATACTATTCATAATTTAAAGTATCAAGGAATCTTTCCCGGGGGGATACTTGAGGAGCTGGCAGGTCTTTCAAGGGATTACCTAACCGAGGACGGAGTGAAATTCTATGATGCGGTGAACTTTATGAAAGTCGGAATAGTATATTCTGACACATTAACTACAGTATCCAAGACCTATGCTGAGGAAATTAAGTCCGGCTACTATGGTGAAGGATTAAATGGAATCATAAGAGACCACGAATATAAACTTTATGGAATAGTTAATGGAATCGATTATGATACATATAATCCTGATACGGACCCATATATAGAAGAAAACTATAATATAAATAGGATTCATTATAAAGCTCATAACAAGGAGGCTCTACAAAAGCTATACGGTTTGCCTATTGATAAAGATATTCCTTTAATAGGAATGGTAACCAGAATGGTTAAGATGAAGGGCTTAGATCTTGTAAGACATATCTTTGAAGAATTGATACAAAATGATATACAATTTATACTCCTTGGAACCGGAGATAAGGAGTATGAGGATTCCTTCAAATATTTCCAAAGCAAATACCCTAATAAGGTAGGGGTCAGAATCTATTTCAACGAAAAGGAATCCCATTTGATATATGCCGGAGCCGATATGTTCTTAATGCCGTCTTTAGCTGAGCCTTGCGGAATATCTCAGTTGATTTCCTTAAGGTATGGAACATTACCGGTGGTAAGGGAGACAGGTGGATTGAAGGATACTATAATACCCTATAATGAATCTACCCAAGAGGGAAATGGATTTACATTTAAGAATTTCAATGCCCATGATATGTTATTTACATTAAAGAGAGCCCTTAAACTTTACGACGATGAGGATGAATGGATACAGATTATTAAAAACGCCATGGAATCCAAAAATGATTGGGAAAAGTCATCAGATGAATATTTAAGTATATATAAAAGACTTAAACTTCAATGGGAGTGAAAAGCAACAATGGATAAGGCGGTATTTAAAGAAAAATTAAAACTTGCTCTATATCAGGTAGGGGGCAAATCACTGGCATTGGCAGAGGATTATGAGCTCTATATGAGCTTAGGATTAGTCATTAGGGAGTTAATCGGTAAAAAATGGGCTGAAACAAATAAGGAAAATTGTCATAAGAAGAAAGTTTATTATCTTTCCATGGAGTATCTTCCGGGAAGGCAAACAAAAAAGAATCTGATTTATTTAGGATTGTATGAAACGGTAAAGACTGCTTTTAGTGAGATGGATAAATCACTAGATGATATATTATCTGAAGAACGAGACCCAGGCCTTGGAAATGGAGGCCTGGGTCGTCTTGCTATCAACTTTCTGGACTCTTCTGCTAGCCTACAGATACCGACTACTTGTTATGGGTTAAGATATAGGTCCGGTTTTTTTAAACAAAAAATCTCTCAAGGAGTACAAAAGGAAGTTGCTGACAACTGGTTGACTCAACCAAATATTTGGGAATATATAAGGAATAAGTCCTATGAGGTGAAAATCGGCGGTAATATAGAAATTTACGGGACCGATGAAAACCTTGTGTTCAAACATGTAAATTATGAAAAAGTAAAGGCCGTAAGCTATGATATTCCATATATAGGTTATAAAAAGGATAATATCAATGTCTTAAGGCTTTGGGCAGCAGAGAGCTATGAAGATGTGGATTACGATCTCTTTTCTAGTGGATTCCAACTGGATTCCTTCTTCAATGTGGAAAGAGCACATACCATTACCCAATTTCTATACCCCAATGATACAAATATAGATGGAAAGAATCTGAGGCTAAAACAGGAATATTTTCTTGCCTCAGCCACTATACAGGATATAATTAAGGAGTATATTCAATCGGGAAAAAGCATAAAGGACTTCCCAGTATTTAGAAATATACATTTAAACGATGCTCATCCAGCACTTGCAATACCTGAGTTAATGAGAATCCTCCTAGATGAATACGACCTGCCATGGGTAGAAGCTTGGAACATTGTGGTAAACTCTTTTACCTTTACGAATCATACAATTTTGCCTGAAAATATGGAAAGGTGGAATATTGATTTAATAAAACAAGTAATTCCAAGGATTTGGCTAATCATTGAGGAAATAAACCATAGATTTGTCTGCGAATTAAAAAGTGAACTGCAAATAGATGACTATGGGACCTTAAGGGATTTATCTATAATAGAGGACAATGATATAAAGATGGTAAACCTGGCTATTGCAGGCACATATAGCATAAATGGAGTTGCCCAACTTCATACGGATATACTCAAATCCCGGGTCTTAAAGAATTTCTATAAGATATTTCCGGAAAGTTTCTCTAATATTACAAGTGGAATTGTTCACAGAAGATGGCTTATGAGTGCTAATGAATCCCTGACAAAATATCTTAGTGACAGAATAGGGCCTAACTTTATGGATGAGCCAAGGGAATTAATAAAACTTTTAGAATATAAGGATGATAAATCTACCTTGAGGGATTTATATAGAATAAAGAATGAGAATAAGGTTCGTCTAGGAGAATATATCTTTAAAACCCAAGGAATAAAGGTAAGTCCCTATGCCCTATTCGATATCCATATAAAGAAAATTCATGAATATAAAAGACAGCTTTTAAATATACTTCATGTGATACACCTTTATCTTAGGCTAAAAGAAAATCCAAATTTAGATATGGTTCCAAGGGTATATATATTTGGAGGTAAGGCCGCCTATGGGCATCATGCTGCAAAGGAGATAATTAGGCTTATAATAAGCGTTTCAAATACAATAAATAGAGATTTTACCATTAAGGATAAGTTAAAGGTAGTATTCATAGAGGATTTAAACGTAAGCAAGGCGGAAATAATAATACCAGCAGGAGATATATCAGAACAAATCTCTACTCCTACAAAGGAGGCATCAGGTACGGGAAATATGCAGTTAATGATGAATGGTGCTATAACCTTAGGGACTCTAGATGGAACCAATTTAGAAATAGCTAGAGAGGTAGGGGAGGAAAATATAGTCCTATTTGGCCTAAAGGATTATGAAATCTATGAATACATTGATAATAATTCTTATAATCCACGAGAGATATACTATAAAGATAGATTAATAAAGCAGGTTCTTGAAAGCTTGATTGGGAAAGATGGGATCACCTTCGGTGACTTTAGGCTAATCTACGACCTCTTAACTAAGTACAATGATACCTACTATATTCTAAAGGATTTTGATAGCTATAGAAAGGCACAGGAGAGAATCGGCAACTTGTATAGGGATAGGGAAACATGGTCGAAAATGTCCCTTGTTAATATTGCACATTCCGGCAAATTCTCCTCGGATTATACAGTAAAGAAATATGCTGACGAAATCTGGAACATTTAAGGACAGTGAACAGTGAATAGTGAACAATGAACAACGAAGTTGTCATTCTAAACGTAGTCAAGAATCTCGGGTTTAAGACCCAAAAGCTAGACAAAAAAACACTGTTCACTGTACGTTATTCACTGTTCACTGATAATTGATGGAAGGGGGTATTTTATGTGGTTTGACGACTTACCAACGACAAATAAAGAACTAGGTATGATATATACTCCTAAAGAGACTATCTTCAGAGTATGGTCACCATTAAAGGATAAGATAACCCTTTTAATATATGAAGATGGAGAATCTTTATTCAGAGAATCTTATTTAATGAATAGAAGCAGGGATGGAGTTCATGAGTTAACTATAAAGGGAGATTTAAAGGGTAAGTTTTATACCTACCTAGTAGATGGTAATAAAGAGGTTACGGATCCTTATTCCATATCCTCCTCCATGAATTCAATACGGTCTGCTATAATCGATTTAGATGATACTAATCCTGAGGGTTGGGAAAATCATACTATACCATATAATAGGAGAAACTGTGACGCAATAGTCTACGAGGTCCATGTAAAGGACCTAACGGCTGATATAACTTCAGGTGCAGTCCATAGGGGAAAATACCTTGGCTTTGCGGAAAAGAATACGACTTATAAGGGATTATCCACCGGACTATCACACCTTAAAGAATTGGGAGTAACTCATGTGCATATAATGCCGGTTGCTGACTTCATCACCGTAAGGGAGGATAAAGAGCTCTTCTTTAATAAAGGAAACTACAATTGGGGATATGATCCTGAACTATATAATGCACCCGAAGGCTCATACGCCACCTACCCGGAGGACCCGGTATGTAGAATTAAGGAACTGAAGACCATGATAATGGCACTTCATGAGTCAGGATTTAAGGTGATTATTGATGTGGTATATAACCATACCTTCAGATCCTTTGACTCCAACTTCAACACCCTGGCGCCAAACTATTATTATAGACAAAATGTAGATGGAAGTTTTTCCAATGGATCTGGGGTTGGAAATGAAATAGCTTCTGAGCGGACTATGGTTAGGAAATTTATCATAGATTCCTTGCTTTACTGGACTAATGAATATAAAGTGGATGGATTTAGATTTGACTTGATGGCCCTTATAGACATAGATACTGTGGAGGAAGCTATTACAAGGCTTAGGGAGCTCAAACCCGACATATTCATTTATGGAGAGCCATGGACCGGTGGAATTACTGCTTTGTCGCATACAAAGACTACAACCAAGGGAACTCAAGGTAATAAGTCCTTTGCCTTATTTAATGATAACTTCAGGGATGCCTTAAAGGGTGATAATGATGGTCATACTAGGGGATTTATACAGGGCAATCTTGATCATAAGATGGCAACTGAAACCGGTATAGCGGGCTCTATCTACTATGATGACGGACATATAGGTTTTGCTAGCCACCCTAGGGAGACGATTAACTATTTGAATTCCCATGACAATTTAATTTTTGCAGATAAGTTAAAGCTAGTATTTCCTACCATAGATGATGAGGGATTAGCAAGGCTTAATAATTTTGCATTCAGTATATTAATGACATCTCAGGGGATACCCTTTATGCATGCCGGGAATGAGTTTTTGCGAAGCAAGAAGATGATTCATAACACATATAATTCGGATCTAGATGTAAATGCTATAGATTGGTCATTAAAGGAGAAGAATTATAAAGTATTCAAATATATGAAGGACTTAATAGAGCTTAGGATGACTTATAAGCCTTTTAGGATGACCGGAGTAGAAATCATTAAGAGAAAACTGAAATTTTTACAGTATTCAGGACCTTGTACCCTTATAGAATATACACTGGAAGTTGAAGAAAATAATAAGTACCTTCTAGTTATCCATAATCCTAATCCTCATTCTTGCTTTATAACCCTAGGAGCGGTAAAGGACCATATCCATAAGAGCTATGGTGCAAATGTAGAAGGAATTAGATTAAAGTTGATATTTGATGAAAATGGATTAGTAAATGGAAATGGGAATAATGAAGCGCCTCATGGTATAAATGTTCCTTATTTTTCAACAGTAGTATATGAGATGAAAAAAAACTAAGCTAGGCTCATGGGAGCCTAGCTTAGTTTTTTTTATTGTCTTTTTATTCTAGTATATAAACTTTTACGTTTCTTCTACCAAAATTTATACATTCAGAATTAGTATTAAAGTATAAGTCTATCTTATTACCTTTAATGGCTCCTCCTGTATCCTCTGCCACAGCAAATCCATAGTCTTTAGTTCCGTCGAGGGATTCGATATAAAGCTTAGTTCCAAGTGGAATTATCCTTGGATCTACAGCAACTACACCAGGTCTTGCCTTTGTACCGGAGGCAGTAATACCATAGTATTTGTGACCAGGTGATTTTCCAGTGCTTGCATAGGATGAATCATATGCACTGGCATTCATAGTTATTGCTTTCCTATATCTAGTATTTCCTCTTGACGTAGCAACAACTTGTTCCCTTGAGCCCTTTTCAACGATTCGAGGTATAGGCTCTGAAACTATCTCGTCTTTTACTACAACAGATGAATCAAGAATACCATTAATGTATTTATTTTTTGTCTCTGACCTTCTAAGGCCCTTTTTTCCTTCCTGTACTACTTTTACCACACCTCTATTTAATTCCTTATTCATTACAACCTTTTCTTCGAAAGGAATTTCAATATCGTGTTTTTCAACAACCTCTTTAATACGATATAGTTCTATAGTGGTATTTGGCCCTATTTCCTTGTCTAGGGCTGGGAAGGTAAAATCCATCTCTCCTAACTCGATTTTTTGCTCTTTTAAAATATCTGCTACCTTGTTGTGTATAGATGTAATTTCCAATAAATCTCCATTTACATCTATGGAGTAATTTTTTGGATTATTTACTATTATGTCTATATTATTCTTAATTTTTGCTGATAAGGGAAGGTTAATATATCCACCTTCTTTTAAGTCAATACCTTCAGTGTCAAGAAATTCCTCAACAGTTTTAGAATAAGAAACCACCTCAATAATTTCTCCATCCAGATTTAGGGAAACCATATTTCCCTGGTACATGTAAAACCCTAAAGACAATGTTGCTGCTATAGCTAGGACCACAAGGACTCTGAACTTACCTGCCTTTTTGATCAAACTGCTATTCATAAACTACCTCCTTAAATTTGCTACAAGTGATTACAGTGTTTCAAATTTTGTAACCATTTTGTAACTTATTACGGCTATTTTGATATTGTAATCCATAAGATTCAACTTGTCAAATTTTTGGGGCCGTTTTCGCAATATTAAAATAATTCATAATTAGACAAACTTTTTACATAACTTGCTTGTCCTTTGCGATAACTTGATTTACAAACTCAATTACATTTTATGGATTAACAAATTTTGTAAACGATTTAGCCGAATATCGCTTAAGCTTGATAAATAATTTTGAGCACATGGAGTAGATTATTTCCATATAATTTTATTTTATTCAGTTATCAAAATAATATTACATATTTTTCAAAACAATTGTCTTCCTCTTGACTTTCCATATATTTCTTGGTATAATATTTATCTGAATGAAGAAATATACGTACAAATTCTTTTATACTAAAGATAATGATGGGAAGAGTAGGATTTGCTTTATTCTTTAGAGAGTCGGATATGGTGAAAACCGGCGAATAGACGATCTGAACATGACCCCTGAATTTTACAGTCCAATAGACTGTGACGGAAATAGCCGTTATGCTATATGGTTTTTAACCTATTGAGTTCCAAGTCGTAAGATTTGGATAAATTAGAG
>CAZTEN010000112.1:0-640 GCA_964612495.1 uncultured Tissierella sp.
AGCTATAGAAGGTGATTCCTCAACTATCTTCATATTTCTTCTCTGTATTGAGCATTCTCTTTCCCCTAGATGAATATAATTACCATGTTTATCTCCCATTATCTGAACTTCAATATGTCTTGGTTTCACTAGGTACTTTTCCAAAAATACAGATTCATCTGCAAATAGAGAAAGAGCTGTGCTTTTGACTGTATCTAATACAAATTCTAATTCCTCAGGGTTAGTTGCAATCTTCATTCCCATTCCTCCTCCTCCGGCAGCAGCCTTTACAAGAACAGGATATCCTATTTCTTCTGCAATTTTAGCGGCTTCCTTAAAGGTCTCAATAGCCCCATTGCTACCCTTAATTACAGGTATACCCAAGGAAATCATACATTTTCTCGCTTCAATTTTATCTCCCATAAGACTTATTATTTCGCTCTTAGGTCCAATAAAAGTAATTCCTGCTTCTTCTACTGCTTCCGCAAATTTAGGTCTTTCTGCTAGGAAACCATAACCCGGATGAACAGCATCACAACCTGACACCTTGGCAATTTCGATTATTTTCTCTATATTAGAATATGTTTCCTGGACCCTATCACCATCAAGACAAATAGCATAGTCTGCCAATCTAGTGTGTAATGCTCCTTTATCTGCATTT
>CAZTEN010000112.1:650-7139 GCA_964612495.1 uncultured Tissierella sp.
TGACCGATGAATTTCTTATACTTGCCATTTTCAGAACGCATTGCAGCAAATGCTTCATTACGTCTCTGAGTTTCTTCATCTTCAGCATTGTCATCTGCATTATCTCCTGCATCGTCTCCTTTATCTGCATTTGAATATATTGCAACTGATTCAATTCCCATTTCTTCTAAGGCTCTTATTACTCTCACGGCAATCTCACCTCTATTTGCTACCAATACTCTTTTAAACATAATACTAACCATCCTATTCTTATAAATTTTTAATTTGTTTAAATATCAGAGGTCTTGCGTAGCAAGACTACACACCATTGCAACGAGGTGGGGGGACATTTGCACCTCGTTATTTTTTCATCAGTGACCTGAATATTATACTATTATACTAATATTATTAATATAATAGTATAATATAAGGAACTTTACAAGAAATTTGCAATAACAATACCAGCACACAAAATCATATGAATACTACCAAGCTGCTATTTGTCCATCAGTTCTCGGTTCTGTTCCTCCGCATAGAGTTCCATTTTCACCTCTCCAGATGATTTCTCCTCTGCCCATAGTTGTAGTATCAAGCAATGGCACTATTTCGTGACCCAATCTCGATAATTGTAAGGCCAAATGGTTAGGGAATCCCGGCTCAACCTCAATTTTCTTACCTCCAACCCATTGCCAACGATATGCATCCAGTGAATCTTGAGGATTCATCTTGAAATCAATAGTATTCATGATTACTTGCAAGTGTCCTTGAGGTTGCATAAATCCACCCATTACACCAAATGGTCCTACTGCCTTACCATCTTTACTTAAGAATCCCGGTATTATTGTATGGTATGGCTTTTTACCCGGAGCAAGAGCATTATCATGGTTTGGATCCATCATAAAGTTGTGTCCTCTATTGTGCAAGCCAATTCCGGTTCCCGGTATTACTATTCCTGAACCAAATCCCATATAGTTACTTTGAATAAAGGAAACCATATTTCCTTCTTCATCAGCAGTAGCAATATAAACTGTTCCGCCTGATACAGGCTCTCCCGGTTCTGGCATTATTGCTTGTCTACCAATCAATTGTCTTCTATTTGCAGCATATTCTTCAGAAAGAAGTTGAGCTACAGTCACAGACATCATTCTTGGGTCTGCTACATATTTTTGACCATCAACAAATGCTAGTTTCATTGCTTCTATTTGCTTATGAAGAGTATCCACAGTATCCCTAGTTTCAAATTCATACCCCTTTAGTATATTTAAAGCCATTAAAGCTACTATACCATGACCATTTGGAGGTATTTCATGTACATCATATCCTCTATAATTTACGCTTATTGGTTCTACCCATTCACATTCAAACTCTTCTAAATCTTCTTTTCTTATATAGCCCTTGTGTTTTCTTGAAAACTCATCAATTTTATCCCCTAATTCACCTTTATAGAAAGCCTCTGCATTAGTTTCTCCTATTAACTTCAAAGTCTTTGCATGATCCGGTGACTTCCAAGTTTCTCCTACCTTTGGAGCCCTTCCGTCCGGAGCAAATGTTTTAAACCAATTATCAAACTCTTCACCCTTAAAGTTTGCTTTAAATTCTTTATATGCATCGTTCCATAGCTTTGCAACATTAGGAGTAAGAGCAAAACCCTCTGTGGCATATCTTATTGCAGGAGCCAAAGTTTCTGTTAGTGGTAATTTGCCAAAACGCTTGGATAATTCAGCCCATCCTGCTGGTGCACCCGGCACTGTTATAGGCACAAGGCCACGTTTAGGCATCTCAGTTATCCCTCTTTCCTTTAAACTTTCAATAGAAATTGACTTTGGTGCTTTACCGGTGTTATTCATTCCATAAAGCTTATCCTTGACCCACACTAAGGCAAAGGAGTCACCACCTATACCATTAGATGTTGGCTCTACTACTGTTAAAGTAGCTGCTGTTGCTATAGCTGCATCTATTGCATTACCACCTTTTTGAAGTACCTCTAAGCCTGCTTGTGCGGCCATAGGCTGTCCTGTAGCTACCATTCCTTTTTTTGCATATACCACATTTCTTCTTGATGAATATCCATATACTCTTGAATCAAAATCCATTATACCTTCCTCCTTATGATGTTATTTTAAATATCTTCGCCTGGGTAAAAAAAGATTTGACTTAAATCCTTAAGTCAAATCTCCATATATTTTTCCTAATATTAGTTCAGAATTATTTATTTATAAAAATCTACCATTCGTTTTAACATATTCTTATATGATTCAAAGTCTATTTTCTTTACAACATCAACATTTTTTTCGGCTTTTGAATGTAGCCTAATATCTACAATTGTACGTCCAAACATTCTTCCTTCTGTTAATTCCACACTTACGGGGTAGAATTCTGACTCAGCTATTTCAGGATGTATAGCCACCGCCATTGCTGCAGCATCATGGATAACTAGTTTTTCTTCTCCATATTTGTTTTGCACTCTTAAATAATGTTCTAGCATTTGATTCAACTTGTCTGAAATTCTTGTTTTTACACCAAATATTTCATCCATTTCATCAAATGTCACTCTTGTAGTTTCTGTAGCATTTAGACCTACCATTTTGACCTTTATCTTAGAGTTTATAACTGTTTGGAATGCATGTGGGTCACTGAATACATTGGCCTCACTAAAAGGCAACTCATTGCCAAAACTAGATGATCCGCCCATAACAACAATCTCTTTTATATATTTCGCAAGGTCTTCGTATTTATAAAGTGCAATAGCAATATTTGTTAGGGGTCCTAATGTAATTATTGTAAGTTCTCCATTACAAGCAAGAGCCTCTTTATATATAGCATCCCATGCATATTCTTCCTTTATTTTTCTTTGTGAGGGTTCTAACTTAGCCCCACCTATGCCATTTATCCCGTGAAATTCCGGGATGCCTCTAGGTTTAACAAACAAAGGCTTCTCAGCACCCTTATATACATCTACATTACTAGCAAATAAATAAGCTAAATTTAGTGCATTTTCTGTAGTTTGCTCAAGGGTATTATTACCAAAGCATGTGGTTAAAAACGCAATATCAATATCAGAGCTTGCAAAAGCCAACATTAATGCTATTGCATCATCAATACCAGGATCACAGTCAATTATTACTCTCTTTTTCATCTATATCACAATCCTTTCTTATCTAGCTCTATGCATTTTTTAAGTTAGATTCTATTTTTCTACAAGAATCAATAATTAGATTTAAAAATCTCTTACGGTCAAGGTCTAAAACCATTTTACCATTGTCCGGATTATCTCTTCTTTCTTTAGGTCTTAAATCTACAATACATGCTCCTCTTGTTAAGGTGCCATCTAAATCTATATCTATAGGAGCATCATATGAGGTGAATAACGTGGGGTCAATAAGATGAGCTATAGCACAGGAATCATGCATAGGACATCCTTCCAATTTTCTTTCTCCCGTATAGCAGATTGCAAAAAAATCAAGGAGGTCAGCTACAAATTGGAATATAGGTCCTTTTTCTTCTCTGAAGATACTGAACTCATCTTTTCTAATCAATGCTTTATGAGTTACATCAAGTCCATGTAATAGGACAGGTATTCCGCTTCTCATTACAACACGTGCTGCTTCTGGGTCTTGCCAAATATTGAACTCTGAAAGGGCTGTTCTATTACCTTCATAATAGCCTCCACCCATTAGGGATATACATTCTATCTTATGATGTAAATGAGGGTATGCAAGGAGAAAAACACCTATATTTGTAAATGGTCCTACTGCAACTAAGGTTACCTTTTCTTCTGATTCCTCAACAATCTTTGCAATCAACTCTACAGCCGATAGCTCAACGGGTTTTATTACCGGTTCAGGTAATACCGGACCATCCATTCCACTTACCCCATGGACATCATTTGCTACTTGAATTGTTTGCATTAATGGGTTTCGTCTTCCTACAGCTACTGGTATATGAGTCATGCCTGTTAGTTCTAATATCTTTAAAGTATTAATTGTAGTTTTTTCAACTGTATTATTTCCCGCTATAGTAGTAATACCCTTTACATCCAGCTTATCACTAGCCAATGCAATAAGTAGTGCAATAGCATCATCATGTCCCGGATCACAATCTATAATTACTGGTCTTTTACTCATTTTTAGCCTCCTTCTTAGTCGCCTTCTTATTCTTGTCTCCTCCAACTAACATCAATCCTAATAGCGTAAAGATATAAGGCACCATTTGCATTAGTTCTGATGGAAGTCTAAGTGATTGCATAATATTTGATAATGCTTCTGCCGAACCGAATAGTAATGCTGCTATAAATGTTGGAAAAGTGAGACCTTGACCTAAGTTTTGTGCAGCAATACCCATAAAACCCCTACCTGCCATCATATCACGTGTGAAAAACGGCAAATATCCCATTGACATATAAATTCCACCAAGGGATGCTATAAAGCCCCCTATCATAAGTGCTATAAATTTTGTCTTTACAACTTTAATACCAACTGACTCTGCTGCATGTGGATTTTCTCCTACAGATCTTATCCTAAGCCCTAATGGAGTTTTATTAATTAATAAATAAACTACCACCACTGTTATTAAGGCAAGGTATGTTAATACGTTATGCCCAGATATGATTTCACCGAGTATAGGTATATCTTTGATTATTGGGATATTAACATTAGGTATTATTAGACTTTTAAGTGCAGTAGAAGAACCCTTATCTCCGCTAATTAAATAGAGCATAAAAACAGTTCCACCACTTCCAAGTATATTTAGGGCTAATCCCGTAAGCACTCCATTTGAATTTAGTACTAATACAAAATAGGCGAATATAGCTGCTATAGCCATACCCATTATAAGCCCTACTAATACACCAACCATTTGATTTTGAGCAAAGGCACTGCCTATAACTGCACCTAATGCAGAAAACAACATCATTCCTTCAAAGGCTATACACATAACTCCACCATTTCTTACAACTAAAGCAGCTAAAGAAACAAAAATCAATGGAGTAGATACCCTAAGCACTGAAAATACAAATTCTGCTGAAAATATACTACTGAATATAGTCTCCATTTTAGGCCTCCTTTACTGCATTGTCTTCTTCTTCGACAAATGCCTCTTTAGTTGATTTAACTATTTTCTTTAACTTCCAGCCTTCTAAGAATCTTTCAGCTGCAACAAATATTATTATTACCGCCTGAATGATAGATACAATTTCTACCGGAACATCAGATGTCCTAGCCATAACATCGGCCCCAACTCTTATATATGCCAAAAAGAAAGCAGCCAAAGGTACATACTTTGGATTATATCTTGCAAGGATTGCTATCATTACTCCATCAAATCCATGACCAGGTAACTTCTGATATTGAAATCTCGTATACATACCTAATTGTTCAACTGCACCTCCAATACCTGCTATAAATCCACCGAGCAACTGGCAACCAATTATAACAGCAGGTACATTAATTCCTGAATATTTGGCAAAATTAGGATTCTTGCCAATCATTCTTATACTATATCCCCACTTGCTTTTCATTAAATATAGATAGCCAATAAAAACTATAGCAAGTCCAATAATTAAACCAAAATGAACATTAGTCTTAGAAAATAGCTCCGGTAATACTGCAGTTTTCATGAATTTGTAGGAAGCCATATATCCGGCTTCAGGGTCTCTTATAATATAATTGATTATGAATAATCCTAGATATAAACATACATAATTTATCATTAGAGATGATACAACCGGTAATGCTTTAAATTTTACATACATAAGTGCCGGAATTCCACAAACAACAGCCCCAACTATACCACCGGCCAAAATGGCTACGATAGGGTGTAAACCTGCGGGCATAGTATATGTTACTGCTATATAAGCGGTAGCTACCCCGCCTAAGAAGAATCCTCCCTCACTTGCCATATTGATTTGATTAGCCGAATACATAATACATACACCAACTGCAGTAAATAAAAGTGGTGTCATTACCTCAATTATATTGCCGATTCTATTTATTGATGTAAAGGGACCAATTATGAAGTTATACATAGTAAATAAAGGGTCGTTACTTACAAATGAAATTATTAAGAATGCAATGGCTAAAGCAATAGCAATAGAAAGTGCCACTCGAATAACCTTAAATTGATTTTCAATTTTTATAACTTTATTCATAGCAGCACCCTCCTATCTCCTCTGCTGTTTGATGCTTTATGCCAAGCATATATTCTCCAACTGTTTCTTCTGTAAGGTCATTTGTATCATCAAAATAGGCTACGATTTTACCTTCATTCATAACTAACAGGCTATCGCTAACTGTTATAACTTCAGTCAAATCTGCCGAAATTAATAAAACAGCAGATCCTTGATCTCGTAGACTAATTAATTTCTTTCTTATGAATTCACTCGCACCAACATCTATACCTCTAGTAGGTTGATTAGCAATTATTAGCTTTGGGTTTGCTGAAAATTCTCGTGCAGCTACTACCTTTTGTATGTTTCCGCCCGACAAAGTTTTTATTTCAGCATTTTTACTATCA
>CAZTEN010000113.1:0-5705 GCA_964612495.1 uncultured Tissierella sp.
TTCAAAAATATCTCCTCCTTTTTATGCAGGTATACCCATACCAACTACTACTTTTGCAAGATTAATTGCTTCTACTGCATTTGCTGCATATCCATTGGCATCGATCTTATTACAATATGATTGAGAAATTGGACCTCCCCCTACCATTACCTTAACTTTTCCATATATGCCTTCTTCTTTCAACATTTCCACAACTGTTTTCATTCCCGGCATTGTAGTCGTCATAAGAGTTGATAAACAAATAAGGTCTGCATCTACTTCTTTTGCCTTATCAACAAAGTCTTTTAATGGTACGTCTCTACCTAGGTCATGCATTTCAAAGCCTGCAGTTTCTAACATGATTTTAACTAAGTTTTTACCTATATCATGTGTATCTCCTTGAACAACTCCAATTACACACTTATATACTTTCTCACTTTCAAGATCCTTTTTAGGTAGATGTGGCTGTAATACTTCTAAGCCTGCATACATAGCATCTGAGCAAAGCAATAAGTCAGTAATAAAATATTCTTCCTCTTCATACATTTTTCCTGCTCTGTTCATGCCATCTACTAACCCGGCTGTAATTCCTTCTAAGGCACCGTAACCTGCATCTATATATTCTTGAGCTAATTCTCTAACATCTTCCTCTTCTTCCATTTCAAATACGCTATCTGATAATAGTTTTAATAACTCTTCCTTTGTTTTACTCACAATAATTCCTCCTAGTTATAATTTACTTATTATTATTCTTCTATTCCTAGCAATTCTTTATCTAGTGGATACTTACCATAGATACGACTTGCTTCCATAAATGCATCAATATTTTCAACAGGTACATTTTGTGTAATATCACAACCTGAAGAAAGGATAAATCCTTTTGGACTATCATAGCCTTTACGTATAGTTTCTTTTACAGCTTCAAATACTTCTTCTTTACTTCCATGTAGTAATACTCCTACAGGGTCTACATTTCCCAGTAGCGGAAGTTGGTTTCCTACTTCATTCTTCGCAAATTCCATATCTATAACATTGTCTATACTTAGCATAGCTCCACCTGTTCCAACTATGTCGTGTATAGTCTTGGAAATATCTCCACACATATGCATTACATTAACTCCGCCAGCTTCATTAATTGTTATATTTAATTCAGAAGCATAAGGTTTTACAAACTCCCTATATTGATCTATATGAAGCAATGTACCAGAGGATATGGGGTCACATTGTATAATAATGACTCCTTCTTTTATAAAGTCAACGTATATACCTTTCAAGGCATCTGTAACCTTTCTAAGTAAAGCATGTACTTTTTTAGGGGATTTTCTACTGGCTTTAAGCATCTTTTCAACGGGATATACGCTTGCTGCAGCTGTAAATGGTCCTGAGATCAATACTCCTATAGGTACTTCATCTCCTACCTTTTCTTTACAAATCCTGCATACTTCTAATATTCTTTGTAGCTCCGGATCTTTTTCCTTTGTAGTTAAAGAGAAATCCAACTTGTCTAAATCATCCAGATCCTTTAATACGTTTTCTTCTATAGCAGGTACGCTATCTTCAGGGTCTGTCATCTTGTTACCAAGGGCCCTTCCTATACCATGGAGTCCGTATTCAATTATTAGAATATCATTGCCATACTTTTCATAGCATCCAATTTGAGCTGCTGCTTCATTTTCAGCTGAACTTCTTTTTTCTTTATGTGTCATTCCTACTACCCTGTGTAGAATTGATACTAGTATTGGCATAGATAGTATTCTGTCCATTTTTCCACCTGTCATAAATGCTTGTAGTCTTTGATTTGGTGTCATTTGGTCTTCTTTGTGCATGTTCTTCACTCCTTTATGTTTTATTGTATAACAATATAATTATATAGGAATAACAGTAAATCTTCGAATTGCATATTTAAATAAGGAATAGCCTTATTATAGATATTCGTTATAATCTAATCTTTTAATCCTTTAGGAAGTTCACCTATCTTAGCGCCTTGTCCATATTTTCTTAAAGCATATAAATAAGCTTCAAGGTTTTCTTTAGGTGTACCTATAGGTACCTGGCATCCGCTGGATAGTATATATCCTTTTGGTGAAGTAGCACCTTTTTTGATACAATCCTTCACACTATTAATTACATCATCTATGCTGCCATTCCTTAAAACATCAACTGGAGGGATATTGCCAACTATAGTAAGCGTATCACCTAGTGCTTCCCTTGTCTCGGCAAGGTCTTCACAATTATCTACACTAAATGAAGATATCTCTAATTCCTTAAAATATGACCAAAATCCTTTGGTATGTCCACATATATGTAAAGCAGGTTTGAAACCGGTAATTCCTTTCAAACCTAAGGCTAAAC
This sequence comes from uncultured Tissierella sp., assembly GCA_964612495.1. GTDB lineage: Bacteria > Bacillota > Clostridia > Tissierellales > Tissierellaceae > Tissierella_B. The sequence continues at coordinate 2,332 of CAZTEN010000113.1, forward strand.
GCTTAAGTTCAGGTAAAGAGAATACTTCAAATTGTTTGTCACTTAAAATATCTGTACACGTAACCGGGTCTGCTATAGAAGCAGGAGCTGGTCCAATCTCTTTCGTAAAAGCTTCAACCCATCTTAGGGAATTGTCTACTCCAAGGGCAATCAACTCTTTTAGTTTTTCAGGTTTTTTTCTTGAATCACGAAGAACTTTCTCAACTGGAAGTAGTGCAATAGCTGTAGAAATTGGTCCTGTAACTGATGTACTTATCATAAGGTCCGGAAATCTTTCTTTTAATTTAGCTGCTTTTTCTAACATTGGGGTTAATATTTTGTTGTTATATGGGTCTGGGTCAATCATCTTATCCCAATCATCATAATCCTGTAGTATATGCTTCACAACATTATCAATCCCATGGTCTGGATAGTAAAGTGTTGTTCCCATAGCTGCTCCTAGAGTTCTAAGCCCCAACCCAATATTGATGCTATCCGTATAAGAGTCTCTTATTCCTCTTTCAACAACTTCTGCTAGTATCTCGAAATCATTATCCATTTGACTGGTAGTATATCCATATATCTCACATAGTGCCTCATTAACTGCTAATAAGTTATATGGAATATGATCGACTTCTTCTCCTGCAAAATACTTATGTAATCTTTCTGATGGCTTCATTTCTGATTTTGCTTCATGCATTTTAGATTTTAGCTCATTATAATCCATACCTTTCCCCATTTCTTTAATTGTTTTATGTATTTAATTGATTTATTTCTTGTTAACCAATTAACAAAATTAATTATAAGCAATTTAGTCTATTACTTCAAATTGCTATATTTAATGACTTGTTAATTTGATATAGGTAATATTTATGAGATTTAGCAATTGTTAAAACCCAGACAATAAACCTACTTAGTTTATATCTGGGTTAGTGTAATTTATTAATTCAATTGAATCATATTTTATTAAATAGCCATCTCAGTATTATCTTCTTTAACCATTTCTAAAAATGCTTCTATTCTTGTCCTAATTTGGCCTAAGTCTAGCTTAGAATAATCAGTTTCAATGTAGACATATGGAAGAATAAAACAAAGTTGAAGTTCCTACTTTAGAAAAAGTATTCATTTTCTCTTCTATTATTTAATTCTTCACTAAATTTTTTAGCGAAAGATTGATATTCTTCAATATCCATATTCTTAGCATTTTTAGGGCACTTTCTAATACAACGGAAACATGAAATACAATTCCCACTTATTGTTCTAAAAGCCTTATGCTAGATTATACAACTGTAAACTTGCATTATCTACAGCTTGAATTGTATTAAATTAATTAATTCAGGAAATTGCAAAATTACAGAACAATAGATATTTCATTATCTACAAATAGGTTATAAATCAATTTCTTTATTGAATTATTTTAAAGTAATATTTTTCTGTGCTTCTTTCAAAAATGAAGTATCTACTGCTTGATCCATAGTTACATCTTCTTTAATAATTCCAGAAGCTTTTGCCATGTTATTTATTGCTTTGAATCCTGATTCAGAAAAATCGCCTGTTTCAGAATACATTCCATTATCTTTAATTTCTTTAATAGCTTCATCAAGATAATTATTGTCTGCAAATGAAGGTCTTATAGCATCTGCCATCTCTTGAGCCGAATGTTCATTTGTCCAAAGTATAGCTTTATATATTGCATTTACATATTTCTGAACTGTTTCTGGATTATTTTTTATATATTCATCTGTTGCAAAAGTAATATACATCTCATATGATTCAGATCCTAGAATTTTCTTGTGAGTTTCTTGATCATACATATCTACAAATACTTTAGAGCCTGCATTTAAAGCTAACTGTCTCGCCTCTGGAGACACATATGAAGCACTAATTTCACCACTTTCAAGGCCTGATAGAATACTAGCATTTGGTAAATTTATATAATTTACATCAGAATCAGGATTAAATCCTTCATTTTTCAGTACAGTTCTAACAAATTGTCTAGGAGAACTGCCACTATCAGCACCACCTACAGTAGTTCCCTTTAATGATTCGAATGAATCATAGTTTGGGCCAAGTACAAATGAATATGGATATTTGTCAGTTGATGTTATAAGTAATTTTACTCCTTGACCTTTTTCACTAAGTCCTAGTATCATTTCAGGACCGAATAAGCCAAACTGAGCATCACCGGATAATACGGGTGCAGTTGGAACATCACTCTTTACCGTAACAATTTCAACATCTAACCCTTGTTCTTCGAAAAATCCTAATTCTTTAGCAATATGAACTGGTCCCCATAGAAGACCCCTAACCGGCTCAGATACCACAACTTTTTCAAGCTCTTTAGTCTCCGTTGTAGGTTCTGTGCTTTCAGTTTCTTTATTTGAATCTGTGACAGTTTGATTATCATTGTCAACACTCTTCTGTTCTTCTTGTCCACATGCCACTAATGCAAATAATGCAACTACACAAATAAAAACTAACAACATTTTCTTTTTCATAAATTCCCTCCGATTAATAATAAATTTTGTTTTTTACTACTTGCATCTTCATAAAATCCTATTGTCTCCAACGAAGTAGATACCTTTCTCCTTGCTTTAATGTTGAGTCTATAAATGCCATTAATACTAATAAAATAACTAAACAAGAAAAAACCCTTGTAATATTATAAACACCCCCTGCTGATTGAATCATCCAACCAAGTCCTCTAGTCGCACCTAAATATTCTCCAACTATAGTACCGGTAACTGCTGCACCTGCTCCTCCTCTTAAGCTTGCTGTAATCCAAGGAATACATGACGGTAACATAATCTTCTTAATTATTTGAAACTTTGATGAACCCATTACTCTTAAAGTATCTATTAAATTAATATCTGTGCTATTAAAGCCTGCATATGCATTAAAAAACACCGGAAAAAAAACAGTTATTGTAGACATTACTATTTTTGCTTTTAAGCCTATTCCAAACCATACTACAAAAACCGGTCCCATTGCTAATTTGGGTAAACCATTAAGACCAACCATGATTGGATCTAAGATTTTAGATAAAATCCCGAAATTATAAAATAAAAAAGCAAAAAATATACCTATTATCGTTCCATATAATAAACCTAGAAGAGAAACGCCAAACGAGATTCTTATATGTGGCCATATCTCTCCTGATTTAAATAATTCAATTAGATCTTTAAGTATTTCTATTGGAGAACTGAAATTAAAAGTATTTATAATTTCTCTATCGGCTACAAACTGCCAAGCTATTAATAAAATACCAATAAAACAAATGCTATAGAATCTACCTATTATTCGCTCTTTTATTTTCATACACTATGCATTTCCTCCTCTCTGGCTTTTGTAACTTCATTTTTTATTTCTTCCCATATACATTTTTCTAATTCAAC
>CAZTEN010000113.1:5721-7042 GCA_964612495.1 uncultured Tissierella sp.
AGCATATTTTTGCACTTCATATTCTGCTTTAATATTAGAAGGTCTATAACTCATAAGTATTATCCGATCAGCCAATGTAATAGCTTCACCTATATCATGGGTTATATAAACTATTGTATTTTTTCTTTCTTCCCAAATTTTCAATATTTCATCTTGTAATAACTCTTTTGTAAAAACATCTAACGGACCAAAGGGCTCATCCATAAATATTATTTCAGGGTTTGTAGCAAGTGCCCTAATTATTATTGCTCTTTTTCTCATACCTCCAGATAATTCATATGGATATTTATCTTCGAACCCTGATAAACCACTAGTTTCCATAAGCTCCCTAGCTATTCTGTGTCTTTCCTTTTTTTGTATACCTCTAACTTCTAGACCTACTGCTACATTATCAATTATCTTTCGCCATGGTATAAGAGTATCTGATTGAGAAATATAGCCAATCCTGTGCTTAGTGAATGAAAGCGGTTCTCCGCTGACTAATACTTGACCTTTTGTAGGGTTTATTATGCCTGACATAATATGTAAAAGTGTACTTTTTCCACATCCACTTGAGCCAACAATTGCTAAAAACTCTCCTTCCTTTACTGATAAATTTATATTGTTTAATGCATGTACAAGTTTTCCATCCTTAGACTCATAATAATGGCTGATATCTAACGCTCTTAATTTTATTTGATCTTTCATATAAAAATATGCTCCTCTCACATCTCACCGAAGCATCGCTTCTTTAAATGCAACTTGGTTAATCTACTACTAAACGAAATTATATAGCAAGCTACTCTTCTTTGTCTAATTAAAAATATTAATAGCTATTTATCATTAATCAAAAACTTTTATTTGCTTATTTTTGATATAGATATTTTGAATTTTAAATAATTATTGATGTATGATAGTATCAAAAAAAATAGATAAAAAGGAGATTATTAATGTAATATGATATTAAATAAACGTGAAATTGTAAAAAATATTCTCGAATTAAAAGAAACACCTCATATCCCTGTAATTTTGAATTGTTTTACCTTTTCTGTAGCGAATTACGGATATAAAATGTCAGAGGTTTTAAATAACCCTGAAAAGTGGGCAGAGAGTATAATGGGAACTCGGGAAAAAATCGGCTCAGATGGATTATGTGGTGGACTTTATAATGGATTTATGGCTAGCATTGCCGGGCATTTAAAGAATAGTGATGGCATTGCATCCGGAACTGGTGAAGATACAATACATAACTTAAAAGATTTAAATAAATTAAGGCCTTATAATCCGGAGACATGCATAAATCTAAATAATATCTTAAAAACCATAGAATTAATGCGTAAAG
>CAZTEN010000114.1:0-6546 GCA_964612495.1 uncultured Tissierella sp.
CAGATACTCACTAATGTTCATAGCTTTAAACATAAATGCATCTGCAGTTTCATTTATACTATCTGAAATGTGAGATACGGTATTTCCTACCTTATTTGTAGCATCATCTACTATAGTGATAATGCCATCTGCTTTGCTAGATATAGAATTTATATTATGAAGTAATCCACTTAATTCAGGTTCTATCTTCTCAAGGGCTATCTTTGTCTCTTTAGTAATAGCATTGACGTTTTCAGAAATTCCAGGTAGTTGTTTAATAGTAGTATCTATTTCCTTTTGGTTAGATTCTACCGTTTCTCTAGCAGTCTTCAATATTTTGTTCACGTTATTAAGTATCAAAATCAAATAGGTCAATGCTCCTATTCCCAACAGGAACAGAATCAATTTAAACAAATCCTGTACAGTAAGGGTAGCACCCATGACTATTCCTCCTTTTAGATTTGTTTATTTTTCCAATTCATCCTTAATATCTTTAGCAGTTTCCTCAAGAACTTCTCCTAGGGTAGCAAAACCTTCCTCTGCTACTTCATCTACATCTTCAAATTCCTCTGTCACTTCTTCAATTTTACATTTTTTCTTAGACTTCATTTCTTCAAGGTTATGCTTAACTTCACTTTTCACCTTCTCTGTTAATTCCTTAGAAGCTTCTAGACCCTCTGCTGCTGTTTGTTTAACATTTACAACAACTTCCTTAGACTTGTTGGCGATTTCGCCTCTAGTTTCCTTACCGGATTTTGGAGCAAACAACAATCCTGCTGCAGCTCCTATAGCTGTTCCTATAGCTGTTCCTACTGCAACGTTTTTAGCTGTCTCCACCTTTTTTTGCTTTTCAATTTGTTTTCTTTTCTCTTCAATAATCTTATTTAACTTCATGGATATCTCCCCTTTCTATCCTATAATATACACCTTTTTTACCCCAAAACCCTTTAAATAATCAAAAATTATCTATCGGAATACTTATTATTTAATATTTTCTTTAAATTAGCAGCTTGAATACCACATTCTTTTGCATAATCTTTAAATAAGTCAGCTATTTCAGTGTCCTCTACCTTCTTAGAGAATACTTCATAATCCCTTATCATCTCTTGTGAATCCAATATCTTCTTTGTCAATATATCCTTAGTAGATAATTCCATAATACTCCTCCATTCTCATATTTTAATCAATTATCATTATTAGTTATTTTAACTTACATTACTATTTTTTATACATGATGTAGATAATTTCATTAAAAGTTGTTCAAAAAAATTAAAAGCCCATAGTTGCCTATGGACTTTTATATTCCCGCAATGCCGTTATCCCAATTAATTCACACCCGCCTAATGTAAGGTGGGATTCTTGTTACCAGTTTCTAACGTCCTTTCAAAGAGGCTTGTTATCCACTGATAAACTTAGACACCCGTGTCTAATTTGTCGGTTGAATTATATGAGTTCACGCACATCGCAGAAACTTTATAAGTTAATTATACATCATTATAAAGAATTCTTCAACTAAAGTTTCATAATATTTCAATTAATTGCATGGCCTTCTGGGCTAATTTCTAAAATTCTATTAACATCTTCCTCATCAATTGTTTCCTTAATAATAAGCTCTCTAGCAATTTTTTCTAGATATTCTCTTGAATCCTCTAGTAATTTTTTGGTCTCCTTATATAAATCAGAAAGGATAGTTGAAGATCTTTCAATAAGGTTATTTTCGCCTGTTAATCCCATGGATGAAAGCACATTAATGTTTAACAGACCATATTCATCATCCATGCCTAGGTTTCCAACTATTGAAATAATAGTTTCCGTGGCCTTTTCCAAATCAGAAGATGCTCCAGTTGTAATATAATCCTTACCATAGACGATATCCTCTGCTGCTCTACCACCTAGGGCTACCATAATATTTGATGCAAGGTCTTTTCTAGTTTTATAAATCTTATCTTTAGGTAGGTTGATACTAAAACCACCTACTCCCCTTGTACTTGGAATAATGCTTACCCTAGTTACTCTGTTATTCTTATCTATTAATTTTGCAATTAAGGCATGTCCAGCTTCATGATAAGCCGTAATTTCTTTATCCTTCATATCTATATGACTTCTCTCCAGTTTTTCATCACCTACAAGAACTTTTAAATAGGACTTCTCAATATGTTCTTTAGTTATGTCCTTACTTTTTTCTTTCACAGCCATTATAGCAGCTTCATTTAAAAGGCTTTCTAGTTTTGCCCCACTGAAATATATAGTTTCCTCAGCAAGTTTTCTTAAATCTATTCCACTATTTAAGGGCTTATTCTTGCTATGAAGCTTTAATATCCTATATCTAGCGTTGATATCAGGTAGTTCTACTTCTAATTGTCTATCAAATCTACCTGGTCTTAATAGGGCCTCATCTAATACATCTATTCTATTTGTAGCTGCAACAACTATTATTCCTTCATTCTCCTTAAACCCAGACATTTCCGTAAGAAGAGCATTTAGGGTTCTATCCCCTTCCTCACTTCCTCCAAAGTCACTTCCCTTACGTTTCTTTCCTATACAATCTATTTCATCTATAAAGATTACTGACTTACCTACACCTCTAGCCTTTTTAAAAAGTTCTCTGATTCTACCTGCTCCTAAACCTGCATAAACCTGCACAAAATCAGAACCTGAAACAGGATAAAATGGTACATTTGCTTCTCCTGCTAAGGCCTTGGCTAAAAGAGTCTTACCTGTACCCGGAGGTCCATAAAGAAGTAATCCTCTAGGCATTCTTACACCAAATTTAATATAGTCTTCAGGATTTTTTATGAAATCAACCATTTCTTTAAGAGAACTTTTAGCTTCCTCATTTCCAGCAACATCCTTGAGCCTTATATCAATTTGCGGCAAATCATCATCCATCTTAGAAATAGTAGCCATTTCTTTTTCTGCCTGACTCGAAAAACTTCTTCGCATGGAGATCACCATAAGTAAAATGGATAATAGTATTATAACAGGCATTATGGCTTCTGTTATCTCTATATCCTTCTCGTTAACTACAACATCCTTAAGCAGTAATTCCTCTTTGAAACCTTCTGTTCTCGGGTTTTCGGTTATAGTTTTTCTGCCATTATCAAGAATTACTTCTATCTTTGAATCCTGTCCAATATAGACCTCCTTTACAGCTCCTTTATTAAGAAGCTTCAAGAAAAGATTATATGATATTTCCTCTGGTTTATCTTTACTAATTAAATATATAAACGTTACCGATATCAAAGCTATAACTAGCATAATAATAAGTACAAATGCTTTATTAATTTTGATAATTGTCACCCTTTCTATTTTAGAGGATATTAATTTATACCTCATTATAACACCCCATATATAGCAAGTCCATTTCCTTCATATGGCACTATTACATTTGAAAACCAAAAAACAGGCATCGCCTGTTTTTTGATTAATCCTTGTGTTTAAGTGCTTTTATTACTAAATCCAGCTTCTTATTCTGGTCTTCAGATAATAAAGGCCTAATGCTGTCAAGCTTACCTAATATTTCCTTGTACTTTTCAGCACTTAATTCCTCTTCCATCTCCTTATTAATTCTAATGATTTCAAAGAATATCTCATCTTCGCTTTTATCCTTATAATCTTCGGCCAACTTTTCAACGACTTTTAATTGTTCCTTATCGGGTATATTCTCCTTCATAGACTTAATAAATTCATCTCGGTTACTCAAATCCATTCCTCCTTCATTATCTTCCTACTCTTAAATGTATGAAGTATATTTTATTATTATTACTGGCAATAGTACCTTTACTTCTCAATAAACATATAATAAAGATATGATGAGTTAGGAGGTAAATTGTATGGATACCCCTTTAGTGTTATTGGTTCTATATCTAAGCCAAAATGGAAGCTTAAATATTTCCGAGGAGCCTCTACATAGTTTACATGAATATTTAAACACCATGGAAATAAATCCTCAATATACTAAGATAAAGCTGAAAATAGCCAGAGAAATATACCCATTTTTACCGATTGAATATGCTTATATGATGCGAAAATCTATCTCTCTAGTGGAAAAAACCGTTCATGTAATGGAAACAGTAGAATATTTGAAAACCTATGAAAATGATGAGATCACAACCCTACATATGGGCTCTAAGGAGAGATTACAAAAAATCACTTCGGTAATTCAGAATGAACTAAGGGGAACAAATATCGAAAACCTTGGTATGGTCATGGATTTAGTGGTCAATATGGATAGATATAAAAAGATTCTATCCACCTTTAACCAAGTGAGTCGGAATAAGGATATACTTTCGGATAAAGAAGGAATAACTTCTTTAATGGAAGCTTTTATGGGAGGAAGCAGCGAAAAGGATAAAGAAAAACTTAAGGATATGTATAAGATGCTAGACATTTTTAAGATGTTGGATGGGCCTAAAACAAACAAACCTAATGAAGTTTAATTCTTCATTAGGTTTATTAACTTTACTATATCATAAGGTAATGAAGCCTTAAATTCCATAGACTCTTTAGATCGAGGATGAATGGCTTTAAGATAAAAGGAATGAAGTGCTTGTCTGGAAATCAGTTCACTCTTTTCATAATATAGACTATCCCCAATTATTGGATGACCTAGATGCTCCATATGTACACGAATCTGATGTGACCTACCAGTATGAATTTGCACCTCAACCAACGTGGCAGATTTATATCTTTCCACAACTCTATAACTTGTTTTTGCATCCTGTCCAGATTCTGTTACAGTTTTCTTAACACTTCTATCCTCTTGCCTACCTATAGGTAAGTCTATATATCCTTCATCATCCTTAATTATTCCACTAACCACTGCTAGATACTTCTTTTCAACAGTATTGTTTTCAAATTGAAGAGCCATTTGTTGATGGGCATAAGAGTTCTTAGCAATTATAAGTAATCCAGTTGTATCCATATCTAGACGGTTGACAAATCTAATCTTCTTCTTTATTCCATTATTTTTAAAGTGGTATGCAATGCCATTAGATAATGTATTATTTTGATGGGACTTGGTGGGGTGTACCACTATATTAGGCTGTTTATTTAATATAAGAAGGTCATAATCCTCATATACGATATCTAAACTCATTTCCTCAGGTTCTATATTCTCAGCTTCATCCCCCATTAATAGGGATACCCTATCCCCCTTCTTAAGAATAAGTCCCTTTCGTTGATATTTACCATTTACTAATACCAACTTTGCCTTATAAAGTCTTCTAAATAATCTTCCTGATATTTGCTGAGTTTCAAGGAATTCTTCCAAATCAGTACCTTCTCCGTTATATATAAAATTTATAACATTTTCACTATCATCATATATTTTCATAATAACCACCTTACTTTTTTAACCATTATATAATATAATAGATTTTGAATCAATTATGGTATTCAAAAGAAAAGACGTAGATACAGTGGAGGTAAAAACTTGAGCAATAGTAATAGAGTGATTAATATCATTTCGAATAGAAATTATGAATCCAGAAATACCAAGATAAAATTAATTGACATACTAGAAGAAGAGGGATTTGCACCTACTGAAGAATATAATCCCCATGCAGAACTTAATATTTGTATTGGTGGTGACGGTGCATTTCTGAGATCTATTCACAAACACAGATTTCCTAATATCCCTTTCATAGGAATTAATACAGGTCACCTAGGCTTCTTTCAGGAAATATCACCAACAAATATGAAGGATTTCGTAGATAGGTATGCAAATAAGGAATATACAGTTGAAGAAATTCACCTTGTAGAAGCAAATGTATGTACTAAAAAAAAGTGTTTCACATTGACCGGAATTAATGAAATTGTAATTAAGGGAATAAAATCCAAGGTCGTCCACCTAACGATGTATATTAATGGCAATCATCTTCAAAAGTTTTGTGGTGACGGTATAATTATATCAACACCGGTCGGCAGTACTGCATATAACTTTTCAAGTGGTGGTAGCATTATTTATCCAACTTTACAATCACTGCAAGTAACCCCACTATCCCCTATAAGTTCCAAGGCATATAGGTCTTTGCCTACAAGCATAGTAATACCGGGTGAATTACCGATACAAATAAAACCTGAATTCAGGTATGAAAACTCTATACTGATAGTAAATGATGGGATGGAATTTAGATATGATGATATAGAAGAAATAGTTCTTAAAATATCGGATAAAAAGGTCTACAAAATAAACCTTAGCAAGAACGTATATTGGGAAAATTTAAAGAGCAAGTTCCTTTAAAAAAGAGCCTTAAGGCTCTTTTTTATTCTAATATTAACTCTTCAAACTCATCCACAAGCTTTCTAAAAAGCTTCATAGCATTATTAACTGGCTCAGATGTTGTCATGTCAACTCCAGCCTTCTTTAATACATTAATAGGGTAATCACTAGATCCACTCTTAAGGAATTTTAAATAGTCTTCTACAGCTGTTTTTCCCTCATTAAGAATTCTTTGTGATAATGTCACAGCAGCTGAAAATCCTGTTGCATATTGGAAAACATAGTAATTATAATAGAAGTGAGGAATTCTAGCCCATTCAATTGCTATATTTTCATCAACAACT
>CAZTEN010000114.1:6556-6914 GCA_964612495.1 uncultured Tissierella sp.
ATATAATTTATTTAGGTCCTTATAGGTTTCACATAGATAATCGGCAGTAATTGCCCCTGCATTTTCTAATTGTTCATGAATTATCTTTTCAAATTCAGCAAACATGGCCTGTCTAAACACAGTAGTTCTAAAGGATTCTAAATAATGGTTTAATAGATATAGTTTTTCATTTTTACTCTTCGCATTTTTTATCATATAATCCAGAAGAAAGCATTCATTTGCTGTAGATGCTACTTCAGCTACAAATATACTATAGTTTCCATATATATATGGCTGATTTTTTCTTGTAAAATAGCTATGCATAGAGTGTCCCATTTCATGGGCTACGGTAAATACGTTATCTAAGGTATCATGATAA
>CAZTEN010000115.1:0-329 GCA_964612495.1 uncultured Tissierella sp.
GATTTTTTATCATTTGATGCATCAGCGTAAACGGCTGCAAATCCTAGTCTAAAAGATTCCATAGGATTTGATTCGATACTATCTGAATTGACGAATCCACCAAGACCAAATCTTTCACAATTAAAAATTCTACGCAATGTCCATTCGATTGAAACAGCTAATGAATGACTCTCTGCTGACATATTATCCCTACTTTCTTAGTTTTATTTACTCTTATTCTTCTAACACTCCATGTTACTTATTGCTCACCTCAAACTTCCAAGCATCTCTAACCATATCTTCTATATTCAACTCTGTCAAAGATAAAACACTTCAGTTTCCTGTAGTAT
>CAZTEN010000115.1:339-6913 GCA_964612495.1 uncultured Tissierella sp.
TCAACTCTGCATTCCAGCCTAACTCCTTCTCAGCTTTACTTGCATCAGCAAAACAAACTGCCAGGTCTCCCGGGCGTCTTCCTACTATTTCATATGGAACATCAACATCGTTAACTTTCATAAAGGCATTAACAAGTTCTAAAACAGAAGTGCCTCTGCCGGTTCCCAAGTTATAGATATTAACACCATCTTTAAGACTCTCAATGGCCTTCACGTGTCCTTTAGCAAGGTCCACTACATGGATATAATCGCGAACACCTGTCCCATCAATTGTATCATAGTCGTTTCCGAATACACTTAGCTTCTCTAATTGACCCTTAGCCACTTTTGTCACGAAAGGCATAAGATTGTTCGGAATACCGTTAGGATTTTCTCCAATCAGTCCACTTTCATGAGCACCTACTGGATTGAAATATCTTAATAGACTTACTGCAAATCCATCATTAGCATGAGCCGTATCTGCCAAGATCCGCTCACTCATGGCCTTGGTCTCACCATATGGGTTTGTTGTTTTCTTCAGCTCCATGTCTTCTCTTAAAGGAGATGGCTGATCACCATAGACTGTCGCAGATGAACTGAATACAAACTTATCTACTCCGTACTTCACACACATCTTGCAAAGCACCATAGTACTTACCAGATTATTAAAATAATACTCAAGTGGCTTGGAAACAGACTCACCTACAGCCTTAAGCCCGGCGAAGTGAATCACACCATCGATTTTATGATCATTGAAAATTTCCTCTACCTTTGCTTCATCCGTCACATCGATCTGATAGAAAGATGGTTTGATGCCTGTTATCGTAGCTAGCTTGTCCAGCACTTCAATCTTTGAATTGATAAGACTATCAGCGATGATTACTGTATGGTAATTTTTAATTAGTTCTACTACCGTATGGCTGCCGATAAAGCCTAGGCCTCCGGTTACTAATATGCTCATTCCTTTACCTCATCTCTATTTACTAATAGGTTTCTTAAAAATATTAGAAACCATTGTCTTTTCCTCTTTATTCAATCCTAATTTCCACATTAATACAACATATATTAAAGATATCAGAATAACTTTTGCAATAAAATAAAAGAATGATGACTGTTCAAACTGATTAATTGTCAAAGCGAATAAAACAGTTCCCAATATAGGTATCCAGGTTTTCGATAATGTTTCCTTCGAAAATCTTATCATATCTAAATTTAACACTCTGTGAAAATAGACTGTATTAAATAAAATATAACCTACTGTATATGCAAAGGCTGTACCGATTGCAGCTCCTATAATTCCAATGGCTTTTACTAGCACAACTGATATCACTATATTGATACCTGAAATGACCAGTGATACAATTGATTTAATCTTGTGTTTATTCTTAGCCCACATAATATAAAACCCTGCATCATATATCGCTGCAATCATAGATGGTATAATTACTAATAGGGCAATCGCATAAGCCTCAGTATATCCGTCACCGACCCAAAAATTAATAAAGCTGTCACCAAGAAAAATAAATCCGATTACAGGTAAAGCTATTAGAATGAGTTTTATTCTTCCAATTTTTATCATACTCATAGTAAGTTCCTCATCTGAAGCTTGATTAGTCACTTGAGTTACAATACCAGGCATAATGACATCTGACACAATAATTGAGAACGAAAAAAATAAAGAAGAAATTTGCGTTCCTATAGAATAAATTGCTATTGCAGAGCTCGATAATAACATCCCAATTATAAAGTTGTCAGCATTCCAAAATAAATGGAATGCAATCGCATCAATAAAAACAATTAGTGAATAAGAAAGTATTTCTTTAGCAAACTTTCTACTCAATAAATTAAATGAAACTTTAATTCTTAACTTCACGATACAATAATAACTAGTTGAAGCTAGAACAAGCAAACTTAGCATTGTGTCTAATAATATTATTGAAAAAGCTCCTTTACCAAAGGTTATCAATACTAAAGCTACACTAAACCTAACGAAAGTTCTCAAAATATTGATTACTTTTGGTAAAGCGAAATTTTCATATGACTTAATTATCCCACTAGTTAAGTTAGTAAAAAGATTAAAAACTCCATTTATCAGCGTTAAAAAAAACAGATTTTTTAATAAATCCATTTCACTAGTAAGGAATGATGAACCAAAAATTAATGGTAATTTTGAATACATAAAAATACCCATTAGCATAAGAGCTGATGCTGCTAGCACATCAATGAGTAAAATTAATGATACAAATTTACTTTCAGATATTTTATCTTTTCTAGCTCTATACTCAGAAATATATCTAACAATAGCATTACTTAACCCAAGATCTGCTAAAGCAAAATATGAAGAAATGGATAAAACAAGCTTATATACACCAAAATCACCATCACCAAACGCTATGATAAGTAATGGAGTTAATATGAACGATGCCAAATTTTGAAAAAGCATCGCCATATAACCTAGTATTACACCGATTTTTCTACCTTTCATATTTTATTCCTCATTTTAAGCATACCACCAATATCCTTAACAAAATCGTTATGCAATTTATCAATTAATAATCTAGTATCAAAATTATTAGTTAATGACGCTTTCTTTATAGCATTAGCTATATTAACGGGAGAATCATCAGTGTAGAAAAAAATTTCATTACTTACCTTGGAATTCGCTATTGAATCTACTTTTATTGACACAACAGCTAAACCATTTGACATGTAAGATAAAATTTTCGAGGGAAAAGATGTATCATTATATTCACCCTTTGGATTTTGAGTCGATAGACCTATCTTGCATTTTTGTAGAAATTTAATATATTCTTGACCAGAATATATTCCATCGTAGCTTATCATACAAGAAGTTTTACAACTAATATCACCTATTCTTTTTTTTAAATTACATATACTTTTTTCATCACCAAACCCAATAATATGAATATGAAAGTCAGAATCTAAATAAAGTGCTGCTTCACTCGCTCGTGATGCTCCTCCCTTTTCTTCATCAATAATTCCGGCATATACAACATGTATTCTATTATCTTCAAAAACACAATCTGTTATTGGTTCAATCTTATATGTCCCGTAGTTAATAATATAGGGCTTAGCTTTTTCATTTACTTTAACATTTAATAATTTAGTAGATAATATAAACGCATCTGCATCTTTGAAAATTCTTTTTTCCATTTTTTTTATTATGTTTCGATATTCTTTTACATCAGTGTATATTTCATTCGTCTCTAAAATCAAATTGAATCTTTTAATTCTTTTGGCCAAGTAAACAGGTAAAATTAAACTAATCGAATGATACACAATAATACTCTCGTCTTTTTGGGTCATTCTAATCAAATATATAAATAACCAAATGTATGAGAATAACATCCTCGAAATCTTCGAAATTATTTTCGAACCACAATAGCTTGGTGCGAAAATAATAGATTTCATCTCATTAATCTTCGTGACTTGAGTTTTTTTGTAACTATGCTTATCTACAAACCATGACGGTGAAATCACTTGAACGTTATACCCTGCCTCATTAATCGCCTGAGCAATATAATCCATCTTTGTAGTTGCTGCAATAGAACCATTTCTTTTTTCAACATCTGAGTGGTTTGAATAAAATCCAATATATTTTATTGTGTCCATATTTCACCTCTTTTCATTTATATTGTAATTATCTACTTCCTCCAAACCATTTTATTGATAATACCAGTATAACTTTGAATTAATTTAATAACCTTCATGCTTACATTTTGGGTAGTATAAGCTGATACATCATCTCCGATATCTCCTTGAGCATTCATCTCTACAGCCATATCTACAGCTTGTAGAACTTGTTCAGTTGTTATGCTACCAATGACCATATTACCTTTATCCAAGGCTTCTGGTCTCTCTGTACTAGTTCTCACAGACACTGCAGGAAACTTAAAAAAGGAAGCCTCTTCTGCAATAGTCCCACTATCAGACACTACACAAAACGAATTTTGCTGAAGATGATTATAGTCAGCAAATCCAAATGGCTGTAAGCTCCTCACATTTGAATGGAACTTAAATCCTCTTTGCTCTATGAACTTCTTACTTCTTGGATGAGTACTGTAGATAACAGGCAGATCGTAATTTTCAGCCATGGCGTTTACAGCATTCATTAAGGCCATAAAATTATCTTCATTATCGATGTTTTCTTCACGGTGAGCTGATAATAGAATATACTTACCTTTTTCTAATCCTAATGTTTCAAGCACCTTGCTGCTGTCGATTTTTTCTTTATTAACCTTAAGTACTTCTGCCATTGGTGAACCAACAACATAAGTCCTTTCTTTTGGAACGCCTTCCCAATTCAAGTAATTCCTTGCGTGTTCTGTATAACAAAGATTTACATCACTTGTATGATCTACTATCCTTCTGTTAATCTCTTCTGGAAGGTTATCATCAAAGCATCGATTCCCAGCTTCCATATGGAAAATTGGAATCTTAAGCCTTTTGGCAGAAATCACGCTCAGACATGAGTTAGTATCACCTAGAACAAGTACAGCATCCGGTTGTTCTTGCACCATGATTTCATAAGACTTAGCTAATACATTCCCCATGGTTTGACCTAAATTATCACCTACAACATTAAGATAAAAGTTAGGCTCTCTTATACCTAGATTTTCAAAAAACACTTGGTTCAGTTCATAGTCATAATTCTGACCTGTATGAACCAATATATGTTCAAAGTACCTATCGCTTTTCTTAATCACTTCAGAAAGTTTTATGATTTCAGGTCGAGTACCCACAATTGTCATCAATTTTAATTTTTTCATTAAGCTTGCCCCCTACTTGAAATAGTGTGGATAAAGATCTTTATGATTATCTATCCATTCTTTAATCTCAGCTACCATAGCTTCATAACTAGGTACTTTAAATGAAAAGTCGGTTCGATTGTTTATTAAAGACTTATCTAACGAAAGTTTATCACTTGGTAAAACCTCAATCTGTTCGCCTTTCATATACTTATTGAATAGCTTCAATAACTCATATTTACTTATAGTTGCGTTATTAACCAGATTATAAAGTCCTGTTAGATTTTCTTTTAGAGCCTGTTCCATTGCTTTTGCTAATGTCAATGTAGTTACGCCCGTCCAAATTGCTTTAGTAAAACCATTAATCTGCCCTTCTTGCTTCATGAACCAATTGAAAAGACCTATTCCTCTTTCGCTCATATCAGGACCAATAATTGAATTTCTAAATGTAAGATCTTTATTGTTTTCTAGTTCACCTAATGCTTTTGATCTATCGTAGAAGGTTTCTCCATCTCTAAATGACGTCTCTGAGTAACCACCAGTCTTTCCAGAAAAAACACAGTCCGTACTCATATGAATAACTCTCGTCTTCATTTCTTTCGTCGTATCACTTAGGAAATGTGGTAAGTAACTATTCAATAAAACTGCATTTGATTTGTGGTCTTCTGCGTCTTGATTTAATATTCCTATGGCATTTATAATTGCATCATATTGACCTTCATTGATAATATTCTTTAAACTCTCGAAATCAGTGATATCACCGTTTACATTCCTACAATAATCCACTTTGCTTCTACTAAAAGCTGTTACATCATGACCAGCTTCTTTAAAATAGATTGAAATGGTATGCCCTGCCATGCCTGTTCCACCTAGGATTAAGACCTTCATTATCTTCCCTCCCAGTTTTTTAACTCTTCCTGTATATAATCAAGCTTAAGCAGCTTCTCTTTAATCTGCTCCACGTTGAGTCTTTCTGTTTTATGAGAGTTGTAATCTTCTACTTGTTGAAGCTCTTCATTTCCTTCAATAAAATATTTATCATAGTTAAGATCTCGTTTATCTGCAGGAACCCTATAGAACCCGCCCATGTCTTGTGCTCCAACATGCTCTTCCTTAGTTAGAAGTGTTTCATATAACTTTTCACCGTGACGAGTACCAATAATCTTAATTTCATTATCTGCATTAAACAGCTCTTTGACTGCTTGAGCTAAGTCTCCAATAGTAGATGCAGGAGCTTTTTGGACCATAATATCCCCCGCTTCAGCATTCTCAAATGCAAACACAACAAGTTCAACAGCTTCTTCTAAACTCATCAAGAATCTTGTCATATTAGGATCTGTGACTGTCAAAGGTTGTCCATTCTTAATCTGATCAATAAACAATGGAATTACTGACCCTCTTGAAGCCATCACATTACCATATCTAGTACCACAAATAAGTGTTCTGCCAGAATCAACGGTCTTTGCTTTTGCAACGAATACCTTCTCCATCATGGCTTTTGAAATGCCCATTGCATTTATGGGGTATGCCGCTTTATCCGTAGATAAACAGATAACCTTCTTAATGCCCATCTCAATTGCTCCTGTAAGAACATTGTCTGTCCCCATTACGTTCGTCTTGACCGCTTCAAGAGGAAAAAACTCGCATGATGGTACTTGCTTAAGTGCAGCTGCATGAAATATATAGTCAACTCCGTGCATGGCATTTTTAACACTAGCCAAGTCTCTTACGTCCCCTATATAGAACTTCAATTTATCGTTTTTGTATTGTTTTCTCATGTCATCCTGTTTCTTTTCATCACGAGAAAAAATTCTAATCTCCTTTAT
>CAZTEN010000116.1:0-6833 GCA_964612495.1 uncultured Tissierella sp.
ATGGATTGGTGATTTTAGAGGAGTTAGATTCAATCAGTGCAAGACTTGTGGCAAATAAGGCAAGCTATAGGATTAAATATGACATTATTAAGAAGATTGAAAAGATATTAGGAGGAGCCAAATGATTCAAATATACGATGGAAAAAAGGATATGGATAAGATAGAAAACATTTTAACAAGATCTCAGATGGACTCCAAGGATGTATTACTAAGGGTAGATGAGATTTTGGAAGAAGTAAGGGTTAGGGGGGACGAGGCAGTTTTAGAGTTTACTAGGATGTATGATAATAATGACCTTGATACTCTAAAGGTTACCAGGGAGGAAATAGACCAGGCTAAAGACAATATAGATGAGGACTTAAGAAATGCAATAATCAAGGCAACAGCTAACATTACAGCCTTTCATAAACAGCAAGTAAGAGAGGACTTCTTCATGTCAGAAGGGGATGATATTTTACTTGGACAGCTTATAAGTCCAATTGAAAGGGTTGGAATTTACGTACCGGGAGGAACTGCTTCCTATCCTTCCACGGTGATGATGAATGCCATTCCTGCAAAAATAGCCGGAGTAGAAGAAATAATAATGGTAACACCTGCAGATAAAAACGGAAAGATTAAGGATTCTGTTCTAGTAGCTGCAGACCTAATTGGGGTAAGTGAGATATATAAGATTGGTGGTGCTCAGGCCATAGGTGCTCTCTGCTTTGGTACCGAAACTATTCCTAAGGTGGATAAGATAGTAGGACCAGGAAATATCTATGTGGCCATGGCCAAGAGAAAGGTTTCTGGTCTTGTGGGAATCGATATGATTGCAGGTCCAAGTGAAGTAGTAATTTTAGCTGAAGATGGAGCAAATCCAGCTTATATCGCAGCAGATTTAATTGCTCAAGCTGAACATGATATGAGAGCTGCAGCAATTGTTGTTACAAATTCTTATAGCCTAGCAGAAGAAATACAAAAGGAGATCTCGATTCAGCTTTTGACTCTTAATCGTAGTAAAATAGCAGAAAAATCTCTTGCAGATTTTGGAGCTATTATAGTTACTGAAGACAGGGAAGAAATGTTTCAAATAGCCAATAGATTAGCTCCAGAACACCTTGAAATATTGACAAAGGATTATTTTAATGATTTTAAGAAGATTAGAAATGCCGGTGCAATATTTCTTGGAGAATATACTCCTGAACCAGTGGGTGATTACTATGCAGGACCAAATCATACCCTTCCCACTTCCAGTACCGCAAGATTCTCCTCGGCTCTAGGAGTAGATGATTTTTGTAAGAAGACATCTCTTTTATACTATTCAAAGGATGCATTAATTAAGGCTTCTAGAGATATTATGAACATAGCCACTGACGAGGGTTTAACCGGTCATACCAACTCTATAAGGATTAGGACGGAGGGATAAGATGTTAAAGTATTTAAGAGAGGGTATTAAAAACTTCAAATCCTATGAGGTAAATCAAGAGGAATTTATAATAAAGTTGGATGCTAATGAAGGTATCGATTGGATGGATGGAATGAATAGATATCCTGATGATAGCTGTACTTTACTTAGGGAGAGGCTGGCTGAGAAATTAGGAAAGAAAACAAATGAGCTCCTAATTGGAAATGGGTCTTCTGAGCTTATTGAGTTAGTTATGAAGGCTTATCTTGAATATGGTGAATTAGTAGTATCTATCTCCCCGACCTTTAGCATGTACAAACTATATACTATTATAAATAAGGGTATATATGAGGAGTACCCACTTAATGATATGCAAAAATTTGATGTTGAAGAATTTATGGAATTTGTAAAGTTGAAGAAACCTAAGATTATCATCTTAAGCAACCCAAACAATCCAACAGGCTCAATTATTTCCATGGAGAATATCTTACGAATAGTTGAAGATTGCGATTGTATGGTAATACTAGATGAGGCATATATAGAATTTGCCGATGTAGAAATCCAAGATTATACGAGAGAATATAAGAACCTTGTAGTTCTAAGGACCTTTTCTAAAGCCTATGCCCTTGCAGGAATTAGGCTGGGATATATGATAGGGAATGAAGAGATAATCGAATATATAAACCGCGTTAGGTCTCCATATAATATAAATACCATGACCCAGGACTTAGGCTTAGAAGCTCTTGATAATGAAGCTGAAATCATGAAAAACATTGCTTTAATTAAGTTGGAAAGAGAGAGGGTATTTAAAAAACTTGAAGATTTAGGATTTAATCCATTTCCTTCTCAAGCAAACTTTATCTTCTTTAAAGGAAAAGAGACCCTATCCTATGATTTAGCAAGGAAAAAAATCCTAATTAGAGCCTTTTCAGGAGAGCTAAAAGGATACTATAGAATATCTATAGGAAGACCTGAGGAAAATGATTTGGCCCTTAAGGCCATTGAGGAGGCTTTAAATGAGACAGGTCATAATTAATAGAAATACCTTAGAGACTAGTATAGAGCTTCAGCTTAATCTCGATGGAAGCAAGGAGATTTCCATAGATACAGGAATCGGCTTCTTTGACCATATGTTAAAGGCAATGGCTTTTTATGCTGAATTTGATATAGAGTTAAAGTGCCATGGGGATTTAGAGGTTGATAGTCATCATACTATAGAGGATGTAGGTTTAGTATTTGGGAATGCTTTGAAAGAATCTCTAGGTGATAGGAGAGGAATAACCAGGTTTTCTTCAACTATTACACCTATGGATGAAAGTTTAGCTTTAGTTGCCATAGATATTTCCAATAGACCATATTTAGTGGAGAATCTAAGCTTTAAAAGCGATATGATTGGGAATATGGATACTCAAGATTTCAAGGAATTCTTTAGAGCCTTTGCTTTTTCAGCCGGGATGACCCTTCATATAGACTTGATGAGAGGTGAAAATGACCACCATAAGATTGAAGCTGTTTTTAAAGGTTTAGGGAGAAGTCTAAAGGAAGCTTTAACAATTAAAGGTAATGAAGTGATAAGTACGAAGGGGGTATTGTAATGATTATATATCCGGCAATAGATATAAAGGATAAATCCTGCGTCCGTCTCACCCAAGGGTCCTATGATAATATGACCGTATATGAAAAAGACCCTGTTAAGGTGGCTTTAAAATGGGAATCCATGGGGGCAAAGATCCTTCATCTGGTGGATTTAGATGGAGCAAGAGATGGTAAAAGAATCAATGAATCCCTAGTAAGGGATATAGTTAATAATGTAAAGATTCCAATTCAAATTGGTGGTGGAATTAGGGATACAGAAGGAGTTGAACTTTATCTAAATATGGGAGTTTCCCAGGTGATAATAGGTACGGCTGCTATTAAGAATCCTAGTTGGCTAAAGGAAATGATAGAAAGATATGATGATAAAATTGTTGTATCCATAGATGCTAAAAACGGCTTTATTGCCACTGATGGATGGGAATCCATTTCCAATAAGAAGGCTCTAGATTACATCAAGGAGTTAAAAGACCTTGGACTTAGGAGAATAGTATATACGGATATTGAAAAAGATGGGATGCTAAAAGGACCTAATTTCAATATGTATGAAGCACTTAATAAAGAGATAGATATAGAGGTTATAGCCTCAGGTGGAGTAACAACAATGGAAGATATTAATCATCTAAAGGATATTGGATTATATGGAGCCATTATAGGAAAAGCACTTTATGATGGAAAGCTAAATTTAGAGGAGGTTTTAAAATGATAAGAAGAATTGTGCCATGCTTAGATGTAAAGGATGGAAGAGTAGTTAAGGGTAAAAAGTTTTTGGATATTACCGATGTAGATGATCCCCAAGCATTGGCTGAATACTATTCTAAATCGGGTGCTGATGAGATGTACTTTTACGATATAACTGCATCTAATGAGGATAGAAGAATTTCTAAGGAATTTATAGATAAGGTTGCAAAAAAGACTACTATCCCATTTGGTATAGGGGGTGGAATATCCACTATTGAGGATATAGAGGATATATTTAATAGAGGAGCCAGCAAGGTATCCATTAATTCAGCTGCCGTTAAGAACCCTGATTTTGTAAGATTGGCTAGTGAAAAATTCGGGTCTGAAAGAATAGTTTTGGCTATGGATGTAAAGAAGGTTGGAGAAAATAAATGGAATGTATTCCTGAATGGGGGCACTGCGGATTCAGGAATAGATGCTATTGAATGGGCAATAAAGACTGAAAAACTAGGTGCCGGTGAGATGGTTATTAATAGTATAGATGCAGATGGAACAAAAGAAGGGTATGATATTGAATTACTAAAGGCTATTAAGAAAGATGTAAATGTGCCTATAATAGCTTCAGGAGGAGCCGGAAAGATGGAAGATTTTCTTGAGGCTATTGTAGAAGCTGATGTGGAAGGTGTTTTAGCTGCAAGCGTATTTCACTATAAGGAAATAAATATAGGCGAATTAAAGCAATATTTAAAGGATAATGGAGTAGAGGTGAGCCTCTAATGGATATTAAATTCGATGAGAATGGCCTAGTTCCTGCTATAGCTCAAGATGTTGGAACCGGTGAGGTACTGATGTTGGCCTATATGAACGAAGAATCCCTTAAACTTACTATGGAGACTGGAATTTGTCATTACTATTCTCGGTCAAGAAAAGAGCTGTGGAAGAAGGGCGAAACCTCAGGTAATATACAGGAGGTTAAGGGAATTTACTATGATTGTGATGGGGATAGTATTCTACTTAAGGTAAACCAGGTAGGAGTTGCTTGCCATACAGGAAATTACTCGTGTTTTTTCAATGAAATTAAGGGGTATAAAGATGTTGGTAATACTCTTAATGAATTGTATAAGACTATTATGGATAGAAAGCTTAACCCAAAGGAGGGCTCTTATACTCAATACCTATTTGAAAAGGGTCTTGATAAGATTCTAAAGAAGGTAGGGGAGGAGACAGCTGAGGTTATAATTGGAGCTAAGAATAACAAGGAGGAGCTAATATATGAAAGCAGCGATTTAATCTATCATATGATGGTTCTTCTAGTAAATGAAGGTGTAAGTCTGGGAGAAATTATGGAGGAGTTAAATAAAAGAATGAAGTAAGGAGATTTTTATGAAATATACTGATCGCCATGTTCATACAAGGTTCTCACCCGATAGCAATGCGGATATAGTTAAATATATTAATAAAGCCAAAGAGCTAGAGTTGGAATACGTATTATTTACTGACCATATAGATTTTGGGACTAAGGACCCTGAGTTCATGGATTTTATCGACTTTGATGAATATATAAGGCTCATGAAAAATCTGGAAAGGCAACATGAGATTCCTATAAAAATCGGGGTTGAAATTGGGTATGAAAAAAATCATAAGAAAGAAATAGAAGAATTTCTAAATACCTATAAATTTGATTTTGTAATTTCCTCAATTCACTATGGAAATGGTATGGACTTCTATATGGGAGACTTCTTTATAGGAAAAACTAAATATGAGTCATATATGGACTATTTTAAGCTAGTTCTTGAGATGGTAGAGAACTTTAAAAGATATGATGTAGTTGGCCATATGGATTATATATCTCGTTATGGACCTTATAGGGATAAAGATTATGAATATGAGGATTATAAGGGAATAATTGATGATATTCTAAAGATTATCATCAAAAATAACAAGGGTATGGAAGTTAATACCTCTGGTTTAAGAGGAGAATTAAGAACCACATTTCCTAAGAATGAGGTGATTTTAAGATATAAACAATTGGGAGGGAAACATATCACAGTAGGATCTGACTGCCATTTTAACCAGGATTACAGGGCTGACTTTGAAGAAGTTATTAGGAATTTAAATTCCATGGGATTTATAATCGAATAGTAATTTATGAATTGTTCATTTCCTAAACAAGTGGTGTGATACAATTGCTTCCGATACTTAAAAACACCTTTTATTCTTATTGAATTAAGGGTGTTTTTGTTGTTTTTGAAGAAAAACGAGAAAAAAAGGGTAATATATAGGGTAATATATATCGAGATATCAATTTAAATTTAAGGAGAATGTTTATGAATCCTAATATTAATTCAAACATTTCAATCATAGGAGTAGCTATGGACCTAGGAGCAGGAACACCTGGAGTAGCCCTTGGTCCTTCTGCCTTAAGATATGCAGGTTTAATAAAGAGATTAGAGGATATTGGCTATGATATAGAAGATACAGGGGATATTATGGCAGAAAAAAGTATGCCTCCTTATGAAAGCATAGGAAAACTAAAGTTTTTAGAACAGGTGGTAAAGGTAAATACAGACCTATGTAATAAAGTTTCAGAAGTAATGGAAAAAGGCAGATTTCCTCTTATTCTAGGAGGAGATCACAGTATAGCTATTGGTACAATTGCGGGTATTCTTCAATACAAAAATAATCCTGGTATAATCTGGTTTGATGCTCATGCAGATATAAATACTGAGGAGACCTCTCCCACAGGTAATATTCACGGAATGCCTGTAGCTGTATGCTTAGGTTTTGGTCATGAAAAGTTAATTTCCATAGGCGGAGAGGATAAAAAAATAAATCCAGAAAAGATAGTATATATTGGATGCAGGGACGTAGATGCTGGGGAGAAAAGATTTCTCAAAGAGCTTGGGATTACGGTATTTACTATGCATGAAGTAGATAAATACGGAATGACAGAAATTATCGAAAGGGCTATTAAAATAGCAGGTACTGATACAGATGGTATACATGTAAGCTTCGACTTAGATAGTCTCGACCCATTATATGTAATGGGAACGGGAACTAGGGTGCCCGGTGGTCTAAGCTATAGAGAGAGTAATTTTGCCTTAGAGATGATTGCACAAAGCGGAAAGTTAATAAGTGCTGAATTCGTAGAGGTTAATCCCTTAATTGACCATAA
>CAZTEN010000117.1:0-4223 GCA_964612495.1 uncultured Tissierella sp.
GTTGTAGATATCAAGTGTGGAGCACATAATATTGAATTATGATGAATAATTCAGGATTAATTATGATTACAGGTATATTAGCAGGATGCACAAGTACAAATTCAACAAGTCCTTCACAAGATGAAGTAAAACAGTATACCATAGGTATTGGTCAGTTTGGAGAGCACGCTTCATTGGATAATTGCAGAGAGGGCTTTATCCTTGGGCTTGAGGAAGAGGGTTTTTTTGTTGGGGAAAATCTTACTATTATAGATGGCAATGCACAATTCGATATTCCGACAGCAAATCAGATATTTCAAAACTTCGCTAGTAAAAATGTGGATTTAATGGCTGCAATAGCAACACCTATGGCACAAACTGCATATAGTGTAGCCATGGATAAGGATATTCCGGTAGTATTTACAGCAGTAACCGATCCTGTAGCAGCTGAATTGACAGAGGGCAATATCACAGGAACTAGTGATAAGCTTCCGGTTGAAGCTCAGCTTAAGCTTATAAGAGCTATGATGCCTGAAGCTAAGAATATCGGTATATTATTTACTACTAGTGAAGTAAATTCAGTATCAGCTATTGAGGATTATAAAGAACTTGCCCCGTCATATGGTTTTAATATAGTAGATATGGGAATCAATACTACTACAGATATACCACAAGTTTTAGATAAGTTATTACCTCAAGTGGATGCCCTTTCAAATTTAACTGATAATACAGTTGTGGCTTCCCTGCCGCTTCTTCTTGAAAGAGCAGGAGAGAGGGATATCCCTATATTTGGAAGCGAAATAGAGCAAGTAAGACTTGGATCTATTGCATCTGAAGGCATTGAATATATAGAGCTTGGAAAACAAACAGGTAGAATGGCAGCTAAAATTCTAAGGGGATAAAAGACAGCAGAAGAGATGGAATTTGAGACAATTGCAGAAAGTAGCCTATACATTAATCCGGAAGTAACAGAAAGATTTGGTCTTACATTACCACAGGAAATGATGGATAGAGCAATTGTTGTAGAAAGTAATGCAAAGTAGAAATTTCTAATTCAAAATCAAAATAAGTTCTAGGGTGAATCCCTAGATCTTATTTTTTTGACTTTTGTGAAATAGGTATTAATCTAGCTAAATTTTTGATATCATATATATGATAATTGTATAGAGGAGCAAACTATGAATATAATCAAAAAAACAACCGGTGAAATACTATATTGGATTACAGAGGGCATATCTTTTGTTCTGGATTTTTTTATAACAATAGTAGATTTAACTGTTACTATTGTTTCCGGATTGGCAAGAGGATTAATAGCCTTATTAGGCGCTGGAGGATGTTTGTTTCTAGTGATGATGGGACCCATTGGCATAGCCTTGTTACTTAATCCGGTAACTTTACTAATAATCTTGTTCTTTATAATATTTCCAATTCTTGGAAAGCAGTTTGTAAGCTTTTTGAAATATATAAAGTACATGGTAACTGAATTTCTATATGATCGTGCTGATTCTCTGAGAAAAGGTAAGAAATCTACATTCAATACATTTAATGAGTATGGTAGAAAGTATAAAAAAATGGAAGAGGAAAGAATTAGAAAAGAGCAGCAACAAAGACAATATGAACAACAAAAACAGTGGGAAGAAAGATTTAGACAGTGGAATGACTATCAGAACTCCCAAAGATCAGGTGGGTATTGGGGAAATGGTCAAAGTGGCAGCTATGGTGGCCAAACCTATGCTAATCCTACAACTGAGTTTAAGAATAAATATGAAGAAAGTTGTAAGCTCCTTGGGGTAGATTGTAATGCTGATAAGTATCAAGTTAAACTGGCCTATAGAAAGAAGGCTAAGGAGTGCCATCCTGATATAAACAAAGCGCCTGATGCTACTAGAAAGTTTCAACAGATCAATGATGCTTATGAATTCTTAAGCGATGATAATATTGAGAGGTATAAAGGACTTATAAGCTAATTAGCCCATAAGTCCTTCTTATTTTACTTTTATATATTGCTTTTTTATGCTTGTTTACTACTTGGGAATTTAATAGGAGTCCTAGTATTAACATTAATGAATTCGGATTTAATATTTAATACTTATTTTAAAATCTTTCAAGTGGGTATAAAATATTAGTATAGATTAATAGTGTTCAAGTGAAAATATTTAAATACTAGGAGGTTTTTATATGGGTCTAATTAAAGCTATAGGTAGTTCTATTGGTGGTTCTCTAGCAGATTCTTGGCTTGAAGTAATAGAGCCTGATGATATGGGGGATAATACGGTTTTCACCTCTGGAATTATGGTTAGAAAAGATGATAGGAGAGGGTCCAATAAGAAGGGAACGGTTGATACCATATCAAATGGTTCGATTATACATGTTTATCCTAATCAATTTATGATGCTTATAGATGGTGGTAAAGTTGTCGATTATACTGCTGAAGAGGGCTATTATAAGGTGGATGATTCGTCTTTACCTTCTCTTTTTAACGGAACCTTTAAGGAAGCTCTAAAGGAATCCTTTGAAAGGATTAAATTTGGAGGAGTAACTCCCACTTCGCAAAAAGTTTTCTATATAAATTTGCAAGAAATTAAGGGTATTAAGTTTGGAACTCCAAATCCCTTGAACTACTTTGATGATTTCTATAATTCAGAGCTCTTCTTAAGAACTCATGGAACTTATTCCATTAAAATTACAGATCCGCTTTTATTCTATAAGGAAGCTATTCCTAGAAATGAGACAAAAGTAGAGATTCAGGATATAAACGAACAATATCTATCGGAATTCCTTGAAGCCCTTCAGTCTGCCATGAATCAAATGTCCATCGATGGAATTAGAATTTCTCATGTGGCATCTAAGGGTAGAGAGCTGAGCAAGTATATGGCCGACATCCTGGATGAGGAATGGAAGAAGCAAAGAGGAATTGAAGTACAAGCTGTTGGAATATCAAGCATATCCTATGATGATGAATCTAAGGAATTAATAAATATGAGAAATAAGGGAGCTATGTTGGGAGACCCAAGTGTACGTGAAGGTTATGTTCAAGGGTCTATAGCAAGAGGAATCGAGGCTGCAGGCTCTAATGAAGGTGGGGCAGCTCAAACCTTTATGGGAATGGGAATGGGAATGCAGACTTCAGGAGGCTTTATGGGAGCAGCATCTGCATCAAATCAGAAACAGATGGAAGATGAGAAAAATAGAAAAGCTGAGAGTAAAGAAGTTGGAGAAGTTGCTGGTAAGAAGGAGTGGTTCTGTACGGAATGTGGGGCTAAAAATTCAGGTAATTTCTGTTCTGAATGTGGGACCAAAAGAGCTACAAAGGTATCTTGTTCCAATTGTGGATATACTCCTGAGGGAGAGCTTCCGAAATTTTGTCCGGAATGCGGTAATAAGTTCTAGGAATGAGGGGTAAATTATGGCGACTACGAGTTTCAAGTGCCCTAGCTGTGGTGCGGGTATACATTTTAAGCCGGAACTTAAGAAATTTAAATGTGATTATTGTTTAAGTGAATATACAGAAGAAGAAATTGCTGGTCTATATAAAGGGGATCAAATAGCTGAGGATACACATTCTGTCCATGAAGAAGTCCTTCATGAACATGATATAGATGAAGCTCATCTTCAATCCTATACCTGTAATAGCTGTGGTGCCCAGGTAGTAACAGATGATACTACAACTGCAACCTTCTGTTATTACTGCCATAACCCTGTAATACTTTCAGGAAGACTTGAAGGAGAATTTAAGCCTAGGAAGATGATTCCCTTTTCCATAGATAAAGAGAAGGCTAAATCAAGCTTTTTGAAATGGGCAGGAAACAAGAAGTTTGTGCCGGGGGACTTTACTTCCTCATCAAGACTTGAGAAGATTACGGGTGTATATTTACCCTATTGGTGGGTGGATACTAAGGCTGAGATAGATTATGTAGGTGAAGGAAGAAATATCAGGGTGTGGAGAAGCGGGGACATGGAATATACTGAAACTAAAAAGTATCAGATAGTACGTCAAGGTGAGATGGATCTCAATAACGTAGGAGAAATAGCCTTCACTAAAATAGATAAGGCCCTTTTAAACGGAATACTTCCCTACAGAGAAAGTGAAAGCGTGGACTTTTCCATGCCTTATCTCTCTGGATTCTTTGCAGAGCAATATGATATTACCAAGGAAGAAGCTGAGCCTATGATTGAGGGTCAAATCAATAGATACTATAGCTATATGGTAAATGAATTGGTAAGCGGATATGACCAGGGTAAAG
>CAZTEN010000117.1:4233-4599 GCA_964612495.1 uncultured Tissierella sp.
CCTCACATCCGTTTTCAGCGCTTATGCCGAAAACAGGTTAAAGTAATCAATGATGGGCTGGAAATCAAGGATAAGGAATGGAACTATACACTTCTTCCTGCGTGGATATTGACATATAACTACCAAGGAAAAACCTATGTATTTGCTGTAAATGGGCAAACGGGGAAATCCTATGGAGAGCTGCCCCTTAGCAATAAAAGGCTTAACTCTGCCTTTGGTATCATATTTGGAGCCACATTGCTTGCTCTGCTTCTAGGAGGGATGTTTATATGGTAGGATTAATCCGAAAATATCTAATTTTATACATTTTAATATTACTTGTTAGCTTGTTGCTATTTGAGCCGTATAAAATATATGCCTACAAAG
>CAZTEN010000117.1:4609-6713 GCA_964612495.1 uncultured Tissierella sp.
TCGGATTATAAGATGGATATAGTCATAACCACAACAAATGATGCAGGTGGAAAATCCTCTAGGGAATATGCAGATGACTACTTTGACTATGGCGGCTTTGGTCAAGGTCAAGATAGAGATGGAATATTGTTTTTAATCGATATGGATAATAGGGAAGCCTATATATCAACCTCAGGACTAGGGATCAGATATTTAACTGACCAAAGAATAGAAGGGGTCTTAGATGAGGTGTTTGATTCAGGTCTTGGAAATAAAGATTATTATGGAGCCAGTCAGGGTTTTTTGAGAAAGACTCGCCAATACCTAGAGGCGGGGATTCCCTCTAACCAATATAGTGCTGATGAAAAAGAGCCAAATAGAATAACCATTTTTGATATGCTTATAGGAATAGTTGGAGGAACTGCAACAGGAGGGATCTTTTATGGTTCAACAAAGTCAGCTTATAAATTAAAAAATCCCGGCAACCCATTTTCCTATAGAAATAATAGCATGGTAAATATAGGACCTGGAGAAGACCAGCTAATAGATAGTGCTGTAACTCATAGGATTATTCCAAGACCACCAAAAGGTGGTGGGTCATCAGGAGGGGGCAGGAGTACCACCCACAGGTCCTCCAGCGGAAGAACCCATGGCGGAGGTGGCCGCAAATTCTAGTTGGGACATTAGGGACAGGAGTTGCTGTCCCAATTTTTTTTGTTGTAATTTAGTGTACAAAGTTCCTGTCCCCTAAAATGTCCAATTGCCTTTTTCAAATAGCTTAATTTGAGTTCCGTCCTTTTCGTAGGCTGTAATTTCAAGGTCTGGCCCACCGATCATAAAGTCTGTATGAATTAAACTGTAATTTGCTCCTCTTTCACTAAGCTCATCTTGAGAACTTTTAGAACCATCTCTCATGGCATAGGCATATGCTCTTCCTAAGGCAAGGTGGCAGGAAGCATTCTCATCAAATAGGGTATTGTTGAATAAAATCCCCGTATTGGAAATAGGTGAATCATGGGGAACCAGTGCAATTTCACCTAAATATTTAGCACCCTCATCATTTTCTAGGTGCTTTTCAAGGACTTCATAGCCCTTTTCTGCATAAAAGTCAACTACCTTACCATCCTTAAATTCAAAACCGAAATTCTCCACTAGCTTTCCGTTAAGACTTAATGGCTTAGTGGATTTTACCTTTCCCTTGACCTTAAGCCTATGAGG
Source organism: uncultured Tissierella sp. (assembly GCA_964612495.1). GTDB lineage: Bacteria > Bacillota > Clostridia > Tissierellales > Tissierellaceae > Tissierella_B. Next base: position 5,807 of record CAZTEN010000117.1, read on the forward strand.
TGTGGTAAATACCTCCTCAGTTGGCATATTGGCTACATAGGATGCACCCTTTTGACTATCCTTTGAGCCCCCCATCCAAAAGTGACCCTCTGCTAAATATACCTCTAAATCCGTGTCCGGTCCCTTTAGTACCAGTCTTTCAAATTGTTTTTCATTTAGGTAATGCTTATATTTCTTAAGATTCTTATCGTGGTATTCCCAAGCTTTAATAGGGTCCTCTTGGTCTACTCTAGTAGCTTCAAATACCTTTTCCCAAAGTTTTTCAACAGCTTCTGCATCACTTAAATTTGGAAATACTGATTTAGCCCATGGGATTGAAGGCATGGCTAATATTGTCCATTTAGTGAATCCGGTCATTCTGTACTGCATAAGGTGTGCTGAAGCAAGAGAGGCTGATTTTTGGCTTTTAGCTACCAGTGAACCATCGATATCCTTTAATAGCTCTGGATTCGGAGCATTTATAAAAAGGTGATGATAGTCATCCTTATACATGGCTTCCAAGCTATCCGCTTTCCACTTTGGATAATTCTCAAACACATATTCCTTCCCATAATTGTAGCGGATTAATGTCATTTCATCATCATTAAACTGAAAGTCCACATGTTTGGCTCCAGCCTCATATGCCTTTTTCATAATCTTTCTTGCAAGAGCTAGGGTGTCTAGGTTTCCTCCTATTATAAGACCTTCCCCTTCCTTAAGGTTTATACCTGTTTTTACTGCTAGTTCTGCATACTTTTCTAAATTCTTATCTAAGTCCATAATCTCACTCCTATCCCAATATATAGGTATATTTTAACATAACAAGTACTAAACAATACTAGAAATCCTCATTTATCAACTTTAATATAACGAGGTGAAGATATTTTTTCACAATTTCTTCCGTTACTTAAATTATTTCTAAAATCTA
>CAZTEN010000118.1:0-6610 GCA_964612495.1 uncultured Tissierella sp.
TTTAACTTATGATGGAGAGTTAACTAAGGAAAAGCTTTCTCAGTTTTTAGATATAATAAAAAAGGATAGCTATAGGATTAAGGGATTCTTTAAGCTTGAAGACGGATGGAATCAGGTAGACGTGGTTAATAGAACTATAGACTATAAATTGACTGATAAAGCCGAAAATGGGTCTGAATTAGTTATAATATCTAAAATTGGACCACAAATTATAAAACCAATATTTAGTGCCTGGGAAGAGGTTGTTGGTACAGAGATGAAGTTAAGATAAAGGAAGGAAGATTATGGATAGATTAACTAATTATTTCAAGGTATTGTCTGATGAAACCAGATTAAGGATAATGGTGCTCTTGTATCATAATCAGTATTGTGTATGTCAATTAACCGGTATTACAGGCATATCTCAACCCAATGTTTCTAAACACCTTGCAAAGTTAAGAGATATGGGCTTTGTTAAGGATGAAAGGAAAGACCAATATACCTTTTATTCATTAAATATTGAAGATAAATTATTTGAAGATATTCTCGAAAAAATCGTGGATAATATTGAAGTTTATCCAACTCTTAGATCGGATATAAAAAAGAGCAAGGCGGCAAATAAGTATATAGAATTATCGAGTATGCATCAGTAGAAAATAGGGAGGTGATAGAATTGAAGAATATATTTAGTTGGATAAATGCCCAGTTACTTAAAATGCAATGGTTATGGGACCTAGTAGAGCTATTGGTTAGGAAGGTATTTGGCCTATCTATGGAAAGTAAAATAGGAGCAAGCGTTCATTTCTTTATATATGATGTAATAAAGATTTTCATATTATTGTCCGTTCTTATTTTCACAATTTCATATATTCAAAGCTATTTTCCGCCGGAAAGAACAAAGAAGATTCTTGGGAACTTCAAAGGTATTAAAGGAAATATATTTGGGGCATTGTTGGGAACTGTAACTCCTTTTTGCAGCTGCTCCAGTATTCCATTGTTTATTGGTTTTACATCAGCAGGTTTACCCCTTGGCGTTACCTTTTCCTTCCTAATATCTTCTCCTATGGTAGATTTAGCATCTTTATTGCTTTTATTATCCTTCTTTGGGGTCAAGCTTGCTATTGCCTATGTAGTTATAGGTTTGATACTTGCTGTTTTGGGAGGAACTTTGATTGAAAAACTAGACATGAAAGAGTACATTGCAGATTATATTTGGGGCATAGAAGATTCAAATATAGAAGCTGAAGAAATGACCCATAAAGATAGAATAGATTTTTCTATAGGCCAGGTAAAGGATATATTTTCTAAGGTTTGGATAGCGGTTTTAATAGGGGTTGGTATAGGGGCTGTAATACACAATTGGATACCTCAGTCAATAATAGAAAAAATATTAGGGCAAGACAATCCATTTTCTGTTTTGATAGCTACTCTGGTTGGGATTCCAATATATGCGGATATATTTGGAACACTACCTATAGCAGAGGCTTTAGTTGCTAAGGGAGTAGGGATTGGAACGGTTGTGTCTTTTATGATGGGAGTAACTACCCTATCACTACCTTCTTTAATAATGCTTAGTAAGGTAGTAAAAGCAAAACTATTGGCAACATTTGTGGCCATTGTAAGTCTAGGAATAATAATAGTAGGATATGGATTTAATGCATTTTCATATCTATTAATGTAATGGGTGGGTGATATTAAATGATAATTAAAATCTTAGGTACAGGCTGCAATAAATGTGAGAAGATAGAAAAGAACCTTAAAGAAGCATTAGATGAACTAAAGATAGATGCTAAAATTGAGAAAGTAGAAGGATTGGCAGATATAGTTAAATATGGGGTTATGACAACTCCGGCACTAGTTATAGACGAGAAAGTGGTATCCTTTGGGAAAGTCCTATCTACAAAGGATTTAAAGAAATTATTGCTTGCTAATTAATAACTATAACATACAATTTGAGATAGAGAAATAATGTATGAATATTAAGCCTAAAAAACAAAAAATTGCGACTGTTTTAAGACGGTCACAATTTTTTGTTTTTATTCTGTGAAAGTTTTTATACTATCAAAAATGCTCTTCTTACCTCTGCGGATTGCATCTGCCGTGGCATTCTTAATTGACTTATATATAGCATCAACTATCCTTTTGGAGTTTTCAGTAATTAATGTACCAAGAAGGCTGCATGCCTGAATAGTTGCTGATTTTCCGACAGCCCTGCTTTCTACTTTAGTAGTGGCACTTAAGTATTTCTGAGTTATAAGTCCTACTCTTAACATCAACAAGGTATTAAGACTTCCTTCCATTAGGGAATCAACTATAAAAGTTGCGGCAAAGCTTACTCCAGGAACAATACTACCTACTGAGCCTCCAAATATGGAGGATATAACAGGCTCCAGCTGTTCGCTTAAAAGGTCTAAATCGTCAATCTGTCTTGATAATAGGACAGTTCCTAAGACATTGGAATATAGCTTTGTAAGATCGCTAATGGCAGGTCTTTGATTGTATAGCATGGCAATTTGCCAAATTAGCCTTGTAGCTGATACAAATACGAAAATGCTATCCAAGGACCCGTTTTGTGAAACAGCTGTAGTTATGAAAACTGCTGAGGATTCCCTTTTAATTATTTTTAAGCTCTCTTTATTTAATAACTCTAAGGCTTCCTCTACCTGATTAATATCTTCCTTTTCAGAATTCCAAATAAAGTTACTGCTTTTTAAGAACTTATTTTTAATTAGTCTTTTCTTTAATTTTTCTATAAAAGCTGGATAAGAATCTTTATCATCCACATCAGGTATTACTAAGGGCTTATCTAGAGTCATCATAATTCCTGCTATTGACATGATGCCTATGATAAATAGCAATATAAAGAATAAAAGCAATATCTGTCCTAATACAGGATGTACAGCTGTTGCAGTTTGTACTAGTTGTGATATCTGATTTATCATTATAATTGAAAAGGAAAGCAAGAGTATTGTGGCAACGGTTACTATTAATGTTTTATATGGTTTTTTATCCAAAGAATTTGTTTTATCCATAAAACATGCAGCTCCTTTTGTATTTATATATGCAAATATTATACCATAATTCTATGGAACATGGGCTTTTGTGGGTGCAAATGTATTGACAACCATATAAAAATAGTTTAGCATTAAAGCATTGTACAAAAATTAGTTTAACATTAAAGTGGTTGGAGGCAAGAAATGTTTGAAACGGATGTAGCAATGCAGCTTAAAGAGATAAATACTAGGCTTGCACAATTAATGCAGCAAAAGATAAATGTATATGATTTAAGGATTGGTTTACTTCATCTTGCTATGTTAGTTAAGAAGTATCCTGAAAAGAGTCAGAAGGAATTAGCTAAAGTCATGAGATTTACAGAAGGAGCTATGAGTCAATCTGTTAAAAAACTTATTCAAGAAGATATTCTTGAGCAGATACCACTAGAAAAAGACATGAGGTATAATAGGTTGCAGGTTACAAAAAAAGGTGAGAATTTTATCAAGGATTATGAAAGCTATATACTTAATGTATATAGGGATATTTTTATAGGATTTAATGAAGATGAATTAAAGGAACTTGATAAATATCTAAAGAGGATTAATTCAAATCTAGAAAAGATTAGCAATGAAAATAATGAAAATATAGAAAATAGATAAGGAGGGTTAAGTTGAAAAAATTATTACCATTAATGAAGAAATATCTTACCTATGCGATATTAAGCCCGATTTTTATGATTTTAGAAGTTCTAGGAGATATAATCATTCCATATCTTATGTCCAAAATCGTTGATATTGGTATAACAAATCAGGATATAGACTATATCATAAAAATTGGATTATTGATGATAGGTGTTGCACTTTTAGCTATGATCTTGGGAGTGTCCAGTTCCTTCTTCGGTGCCAGTGCCGGATATGGATTTGCTGCTGAAATAAGACAAAAGGTCTTTGAAAAGATTCAAGGTTTTTCCTTTGCAAATCTAGATGCTTTTCAAGTGTCTTCACTTATAACAAGACTTACAAATGACTGTAATACCATAGGCCAGGTAACTATGATGAGCCTTAGAATGGCGATTAGGGCTCCATTTATGATGATCTTTGCTTTGTTTATGTCCTTTACAATAAACAAATCATTAGCTAGGGTGTTTTTAATCTCCTTACCTTTATTAGCCATTGCAATATTTGCAATATTAAGTAAAGCAAGACCATTATTTCTTAAATTACAGAGTCGAGTTGATAGAGTAAATGGAGTTATTCAAGAAAATCTTACTAATATTAGGGTTGTAAAATCCTTTAATAGACAAGATTTTGAGGAAAAAAAGTTTAAGGAAAGAAATGATGACTTAATGAATTTAGCACTAAAAGCTATTTCATATATCATATTTTTAATGCCAATATTTAATATAATAGTATATTCAACTATTATTGCAGTATTATGGTTCGGTGGAAAACAAATTACAGTGGGGACCATGACCGGTGGTGAACTTATTTCTTTCATAACATATATTACTCAGGTATTGATGTCCTTGATTTTGATAACCATGTATTTTATGGGTCTACTACGTGGCTCAGCGTCTGTATCCAGAATAATAGAAGTACTAGATACAGAATCAGAAATAAAGGAAAAAACCCATCCAATAACAGTGATAAAGGATGGTACTATAAGCTTTGATAATGTAAGCTTTATCTATCCCGGAAGTTCTGAATGCACACTTAAAAATATTGATTTCAATATAGAATCAGGAGAGACCTTGGGGATTATAGGTTCCACAGGCTCATCAAAGTCTACCTTAGTTCAATTAATACCTAGGCTTTATGATGTAAAAGATGGCTCGGTTAAGGTTGGTGGGGTAGATGTTAAGGATTATGATATAGGGTTTCTTAGAGATAAAGTTGCCTTTGTATTGCAGAAGAACACCTTGTTTTCAGGGACTATAAGAAGCAATATGAAATGGGGAAATGAAAAAGCTACTGATGAAGAAATAATAGAAGCATTAAAGCATGCTCAAGCTTGGGAATTCGTATCAACCTATGATGATGGCCTAGACCATATAGTAGAACAGAGTGGTGATAACTTCTCAGGTGGACAAAAGCAAAGACTTACTATCGCTCGTGCCCTTATGAAGTCACCAAAGGTCATTATATTGGACGACTCCACAAGTGCTGTAGATATGACTACTGACACCAAGATCCAGAAGGCGTTTAAAGCGGATTTATCAGATGTAACGACTATTATTATAGCTCAAAGGATTTCATCAATACAACATGCAGACAGGATAATCGTTATGCATGAAGGAAAGATTGAATCCATTGGGCCACATGATGAATTGATGGAGAAGTCACCTATCTATATGGAAATATATGAATCTCAGCAAAAAGGAGTGATTGGAGAATGATGGATAAGAAAAACAAAGCAGCTTTTAAACCCAAAAATCCAAAGATGACTCTTTTAAGGCTCTTTAGCTATTATAGATATTATAAGGGCTTATTTATATTTGGAATACTATCTATAATCCTCGCATCCTTAGGTGAGGTAGCTGCAAATGGTATGTTAAGCCCTATAATAGATGTATTTGTAAGTGGTGGAAACATAAATGATGTTTTAAGGTTTATACTTATTATGGCTGGATTTGTATTGCTAATTGCCTTAGGTCAATACATGGGTAATCGTACTATGGCCAGGTTAGCACAGAAGATAATCCATAAAATTCGTGAAGAAATGTTCGCTCATATGGAAAAGCTGCCTGTTTCATACTTTGATACCCATTCCCATGGAGAGCTAATGTCAACCTTTACAAATGATGTAGATATGTTGAATCAGTCATTGGAACAAGCAGTATCTCAAATCCTTGTATCTATAGTAACGGTAATAGGTACCTTTATTATGATGATAATAATAAGTCCTATACTGACTCTTGTAGTAGCCATTATGCTTATTTTGATGTTTATAATAATAAAGTATATAGGTTCAAGGTCGGCGAATTATTTTAGAAACCAGCAGCTAAGACTTGCAGATATGAATGGATATATAGAGGAAATGATGTCGGGGCAAAAAGTAGTCAAGGTGTTTAATTATGAAAAGAGAGCTATTGAAGATTTTAGGGGTAGAAATGATGAGCTTAGAAAGTCATCATCCAAAGCTTCTACATTTGGAGTAATGCTAATGCCTATTATGGGAAATCTAACCTTTATTCTATATTCTGTAATAGCTATTCTAGGCTCCTTCTTAGTAATCAAAAATTCCCTTAGTGTTGGTAATATAGCGGCATTCTTACAATTTACAAGGACTATTTCAAGACCTATCACTATGGTATCTAACCAGCTTAACACCCTCTTTGCCGCACTTGCCGGTGCTGAAAGAATATTTAATATCCTAGATGAAGAAGTGGAAGAAGAAGAGGGAGAAGTAAGAATTGAAAGAGACTGTAATGGAAAGGGCAACCATTGTTGGAAGGTTCCTAAGGAAGATGGGACTTATGATTATGTTCCGGTAAATGGCTATATTACATTTAAGGATGTAGATTTTGGATATGTACCTGAAACACAGGTGTTAAAAGGCATTAATCTATATGCAAAACCCGGACAAAAGATAGCCTTTGTTGGTTCTACAGGAGCTGGAAAGACTACTATTACCAACC
>CAZTEN010000119.1:0-274 GCA_964612495.1 uncultured Tissierella sp.
GTTGCTTAATTTCTCTGTAGCTTCCACTATAAGAATCGGGAATTAGTATATCCTTGAAGTTTAGGGATCTTAATATTCTGTTAATCTCTTCATTTAGTATAGAAGGATAAAACACCATATATATCTCTCCATCCTTTGTAGAAGCTGTATGAATGACTATTGCTAAGATGTTCTCGTAATTTCTTTTCAATTTAAGTCTGGCTTCCTTTGAAAGCTTTCCCATTCGATAGGTTACATTGGTCAACCCCCTTAGCTTTTCAACAGGAACTGGAAT
>CAZTEN010000119.1:284-6593 GCA_964612495.1 uncultured Tissierella sp.
AGCTATCATAAAGATTAGTGAGGGTATTCAAACTTTCCTTCTTAGTTTTTAAGTCTTTACTCGCTTCATGAATCTCATCATAAAATCCATTCAATTCAGCCATTATTTCATCCTTAGTTAAAAGAGTCTCACATTCTTTGATACAATTTTCATCAATATGCAATATATCTTTAAGCTCAAGAACCTTTTTCTTTAATTTCTCATATTCCATATCCGTTTTAAAGCTTGTTGCGAAGTTTAATTCTACATACTTCTCAAGATTCTCATCCTTTACATTAAACACAAATTTGTTGTCTTCGATTTGATTCAAGGCCGAAATCAAATTTACGTTATTTGTCTTTAAAATATCCAATACAACATTATCTATATCTTCAATATTTCCTATGATATTCATCATAGACATTTTTTGAACTGCCATTATATTTCACTTCCTTTGATATTCATTATCAAATATTTTGTTGTATCCTCTACAGATACTCCATATCTTTTAGATTCCATTATGGCAATAATATCCTTTATCTCATATTCCAAAAGATGGAGATATGAAATTGTAATTAAAATATCAAATTTTCCTCTCTTAAAGGCATTTTTATACAGGCTGTAGAAATACTTTACAATATTTAATTCCATATATAGGTCTATATCCTTTTCTTCATCAAATAGGAATTTATACTTAGTCCTTAAGATATAGGTCTTTAACTCTTCTATGGTTGAATAACACATTTCTTTAATCTCTTTCAAATCAAATTCATTCCCATTTAGTAAGGAATAGTTAAATAGCTCTTCGGGCAGGAGGTCATAGAACTTAAGTCCCCTATATATCCATTCCACATTTAGCAAATCAATATATGCCCCAATAATATCCTTAAATATATCCTTATCCTCTTTTGACAAATCATCGCATTGATTGTATAGAAGGTTGAAATATAGTTTATCCATTGTCATTTCAACGTAGAATATTAGCTTTGATTTGTCCTCGGCTACATAATTCTTTAAAGCATCATAATATACTGTGCCTTTTAAGTTATTGATGAGCTCATCTGTATTCTGGGATTTACACAACTTATTGTAGTCTAAATTAAGATGATGTTCATCAAAATAGAATTTATCTTTAGAAATCTTACCTCCTACGGCTACTTCTCTGAAAATCTGCTTTAAATCCTCTATTTCAAATCGAGAAAGTAAGATTCTATAAAGCTTTGCATATCCATTAGTGAAGTATTTACTTAGTTTTTTGTATTGGATAAGTAAATATATCTTTAAAGCCAATTCAATACTTTCTACATCATTAAGCTTTATATCATCCTTCAATGCATTTGCATAAGAGGTTTCTTGTTTCAAGTACTTGACCTGGTCCTCTAGAGTATCAAGCTCTAATAGCCTTAAATAATCAGCTTTTTTTAGTAATCTTGATTTCAAGACCCTTGTCTTTGTATTGACTCCTGCATATTTCTTAATACTAGCCACTATATCCCTCTATTCTTCCTTTAAGAATAATTCTCTCCAGGTTTCCTCCACTAGGCTATCCTTAATATTATTGTAGGTATTCTCCAACTTATTCATATGTCCAGTGAGATTATCATCAGAGCCGTCATCAAAGTTATCGGTAGAGTTCCCAAGAATTTCATGAAGTATTTGGCTTATTTCTGCTTTTGTATCGTTGGAAAACGTTTTTTCCAACTCAATGAGCCTTAGCCTTAATTCTTCGTCCTTACCCTCGATAATATCCTCATATTTATCCTTCATTGTATTTGTTTCATTATCAAGATTTATTATGCTATTTATAATTTCATCCACTTTAACACCTCTTTTCCACACCCTCATTATACTCCATTTATTTAATTTGTAAATAACATAAAAATATTTAAATTTTGAACTGTATATTTCTGTATTTTATTAAAGCCGAATAAAGTAGGCATTATTGCAAATATTAATATCAATAAAATAAATTAAAAGGAGAGAACTTCTATGGCAAGCAGAGATCAATTAAGAAAAATTGCTGTTTATTGTGACAAATATAATATGAAAAGAGATGATGAAATGTCACTTCAAAGTGGAAGCCTTGAAAATAGGGAATCCTGTACCAATTGCACCCACTATATATCAAGAAGATGTGAACTTGACCTTATAGATAAGGTACTCAGTGCAATGAGCATGGATACAAATCTTAAGTCATAAGAATAATTACTCTATACTCCATGCTTTAAATGGAGTATTTTTTCTGTTACAATTAGGGTAGTATTATCACAGGAGGACAAAATGCCAATTCTTTCATGTAGCAATTTAAGCAAATCATATATAGTAGATACCGTATTTAATGATATAAGTTTCAATGTTGAAGATGGGGATAAAATTGGAATACTGGGCCTAAACGGTACTGGGAAAACTACTCTTTTAAATATATTATCAGGTGAATTAGAAAGAGATTCAGGAGATGTATATGTTCAGAAGGACCTAAAGATAGGATACCTCAAGCAGCATGTAAGTATACATAGCAATAAGTCCATCTTTGATGAGTGTCTTGAGGAGTTCTCTTATTTAATTCAAATGGAAGCAGATTTAAGGGATTTAGAAGAAAAAATATCCTATCTGGGCTCTAAAGGAGAATCCTCCGAGCTAAATGATTTAATGGCACAATACGGCCATCTATCTGAGGAATTTTCAGCCTTAAATGGATATGGATATAAGTCAGAGATAAAAGGAGTCCTAAAGGGACTAGGTTTTGGAGATGAAGAGCTAGATAAGAAAGTTGATATCTTAAGCGGAGGTCAGAAATCACGGATCTATCTGGCTAAGCTTTTGTTAAATAAACCAAGGCTTCTCCTCTTGGACGAGCCTACTAACCACCTGGATATCGATGCCATTTCATGGCTGGAGAAGTTCTTAAAGGACTATAGGGGGTCTGCACTTATAATATCCCATGACAGATATTTTCTGGATAATGTAGCCAACAGGATCTTTTATATGGAGAACGAGACCTTAAAGATTTACAACTGCAACTACTCCCGTTTCATGATTCAGAGAAAAAAAGATTTAGAGCTATTAAAGAAGCAGTATGAAGACCAACAAAAGGAGATTAAAAGGCAGGAAGAAATCATAAGCAGATTTATGAATTATGGTGGTGCAAGATATATAAAGCAGGCCCAAAGCAGGCAAAAGCTTCTGGATAAGATGAAGGTCATAGATAAACAAAAAGAAGCAAAGAAAACCAAGATAAAATTCACCCCATCCATTAAATCCGGCAATGACGTTCTACGAGTAGAAAATGTCTCTAAATCATTTGGAGATTTCATGCTTTTAAAGGATATAAACTTCAATATCTATAGGGGGGAAAGGGTTGGCTTAATCGGTGCCAACGGCATTGGAAAGACCACTCTTTTTAAGATTATCCTTGGTCAAATAGTAAAGGACGGGGGTAGGATTTATCTGGGGACCCATGTATATCCCGGATACTTCGATCAGGAAATGGACAAGTTGAATCTGGAGAATACTGTTATAGATGAAATCTGGGATGATAACCCTAATCTAGACCACTTCCAAATACGTTCTGCCCTTGGACAATTCCTCTTCGTAGGTGATGACATATTTAAAGAGATAAAGGACTTAAGCGGTGGAGAAAAAGGAAGGCTTGCCCTATTAAAATTGATGCTTTCTAAATCCAACTTCTTACTAATGGACGAGCCTACAAACCACTTGGATATAGATTCCAAGGAAGTTCTTGAAGATGCACTCCTAGACTATGAGGGTACGGTTTTCGTCATATCCCATGATAGGTATTTCCTAAATAGGGTTTCAAACAAGATTCTTGAGCTTACAGAAGATGGAGTCAAGGAATATATGGGTAATTACAGCTACTATCTTGAAAAGAAGAATGAGGTTATTTATGAGGACGAGGAAGAATCTTCTAAAACTAAGACTCAGATTAAATTAGAAAAGAAAAAGGAAAAAGAAGCTTTAATAGAGGATAGAAATCGACGTAAGAAAATCAACGCACTGGAAAATGAAATTTCTACCCTAGAGACTGAATTAGAATCTGTGGATAAAGACCTTAGTAATCCACAAATCTATGAAAAGCTTGAAAGAGTTGTGGAACTATCTAAAAAAAGGGAAGAGATTGAAGAAAGCTTAAACAGCCTTTATGAAAGCTGGCTGGAATATACAGAATCTTAAATCCACACTTAATCAACAGGTTATCCACATTGTCCACAAGATTATCCCCAGGTTGTGTACTTGTTTCTTTAGATTTCCACCAGATTTCCCACATTATCCACAGATTATAATTACAAGCTAATTTTAATCTGTGGATAATATATGGGGGTTTTGTGGTAAATGTTATCTCAAATCTAGATTTGGCTCGACCTTCATGCCAAGGGAAGATTCTTTTCCGCTAATATAGTTAAAATATCCTGCAGCCCCAACCATAGCAGCATTATCAGTACATAGAATCTTGGATGGGTAATAGATCTTTACACCCTCTATTTTAGCCCTTTCTTCCATCATGGCTCTTAAGCCTTCATTGGCTGCCACTCCACCGGCTATAACTATTTTATCAGACTTTCTCTCCTTAGCAAGCCTAAAGGACTTATCTACAAGTACATCTAAGACTGCAGCCTGAAAGCTTGCAGCTACATCTTCTTTAGAAATCTCCTCTTTTCTTTGATTTGCTTGATTTAAATAGTTTAATACAGCTGTCTTTAAGCCGCTAAAGCTGAAGTCATAGGTATTTTCATCTATTATTACTCTAGGAAGGGGTATTTTATCCTTATTTCCAACTTTAGCTAATTTATCTATCATAGGTCCTCCGGGATAAGGTAGTCCAATGGATCTGGCGACCTTATCAAAGGCTTCTCCAGCAGCATCATCCCTGGTTCTACCTACCATTTCATAGTCCGTATATCCATTAGCCTGAATCAAATAAGTATGTCCGCCTGATACTATAAGGCATGTAAAGGGAGGCTCCAGATCTTTATGCTCTATAAAGTTGGCGCAAACATGGCCTTCTATATGATTAACCCCTACAAGAGGAATATCAAGACCGTAGGCAATAGCCTTGGCTGTTGATAATCCCACTAGCAAGGCTCCTACAAGACCTGGTCCTTGAGTTACCGCTACTAAATCTATATCCTTAAATGTGACCCCTGCCTTATCTAAGGCTTCCTGCAATATATTGTTAATACTTTCGATATGCTTTCTGGAGGCAATCTCAGGTACAACCCCTCCAAACTTCTTATGAATATCTATCTGTGAAGAGATTATGTTGGATAAAACCTCTCTTCCATCCTTTAAAACCGCACATGAGGTTTCATCACAAGACGTTTCTATTGCTAAAATGTACATATTCCACCCCTAATTTTCAATAGTTTTCCACATTATAACCGCATCCTCATGGTCATCCGCATAGTAATTAGGTCGGATGCCGCAATCTAAAAATCCCATTTTTCTATATAGGTTTTGGGCAACCGTATTCGATGCCCTTACCTCCAAGGTCATATTGTGGATTCCTTGTTTCTTACAAAAGTCTATCATACCCATCATTAAAAATTTCCCAATACCCATACCCCTATAATCCTTTGATACAGCTATATTGGTAATATGTCCTTCATCGATTATAAGCCATATGCCTACATAGCCTACTACCTTGCCCTCAACTTCTGCAACTATATACTTAGCCAACATATTTTCCCTTATTTCCTTTTCGAAGGAATTCCTAGTCCAAGGTGTAGAAAAAGCAGCTTTTTCTATTTCCATTATTTCTTCTAAATCCTTGATTTCCATTTCACGTAAATTTATAATCACATTACTTCCCTCTTTCATTTAACTCCCTCTGAGCTTGAGTTTCTAATAGATACTCAGGCGAAAGGGTAAAGTAGTCATCCCTTTGTCCTTTATTGTACTTAATCCTTGCCAACTCACAGATAGAGGAGGCTTTGCACATATTAAGGCCCGATGTTGAAAATCTTACCTTATTGCCTAAGCTCTTTTTTATCTCTTCTTTAAAGGTAATACTTCCATCCCCATTTACGACTAGGTCATCGTAGGATTTAAGCTTTTCCAGGAGTTCTTGGATTTCTAGTATACAAGGGTCTAGGAGACTTTTAAGCTCTTCACCTTCCCAGGCATATATACCCGTATATACCCTTTGGCGCCTTGCATCTATCATAGGTACTACTATTCTATTATAGGGAAGATTAAATGCCAGGGCCTCTAATGTAGACACTCCGACTAAGGGTTTATCCGTAATATGGGCAAAGGCCTTAACAGTTGCAAGTCCAATCCTAAGGCCTGTAAAGGAGCCCGGTCCTAGGCTTA
>CAZTEN010000120.1:0-2667 GCA_964612495.1 uncultured Tissierella sp.
CCATTCATGGCTTGGTAAGGGGAGGCCCTATACTACAATTGGATATGATATGAGCGGAAAGAGCAGGACCTTATCTAAGAACTATAGAACTACAACAGAGATTTCAACAGCAGCCTATGACCTTATAGAGCATGATGAAAGCATAAGAAACAATGTGGATTTTGTAAAACCTTCATTAATCGATAGACAAGGTCACCCGCCAATCTATAGGTATTTTAAAACTAAAGAAAAACAAATGGACTTCCTATTTGAAGAAATTACTACACTTAGAAACGATTATGACTACTCAAATATCTGCATAGTAGCCAAAGAGCATAGACTAATAGAGAGTGCACTTAAATACTTGGAGGATAAGGGAATACCTTGTGAGATCTTAAATCAACAGGAACCGGATTTCGATTCTGATAAGGTAAAGTTGATAACCTTTCATTCCATAAAGGGGCTGGAATTCAAGGTAATATTTCTAATAGACTTAAATGAAGGTGTTATTCCAAATAATCGTATGATTGAATTAGATGATGAAGATACCTACGACTCAGAGGAAAGAAAGCTCCTATATGTAGGAATGACCAGGGCAAATGAGCTATTATATATGACTTCAGCGGTCAAGCCTTCCAAGTTCATTAAAGAGATCAATAACAGCCACCTAAGGATTAAAAGAGACTGCAGTATAAGACCATTTCAATCTATGGGAATATATGAGTATTCTTTGACGGACCAGATAGTAGATATCAATGCTAAAGAAGAGGTAATCAGGCAATGGTTTATTAGGGAATTGAAGGATACCTTTGGTTATCCACTAGAATTAATAAAGCTGGAATATCCGGTACAACATTTTTCAAAGAAAGGCTATGTAGATATAGCCGTGAATATATACCATAAGGGCAGTGAGATGCCTTATATCTTTGCTGAAATAAAGCAATTTGGAGCAGGTGTTCAAGATGCAAGGGACCAACTTAAATCCTATATGGAGGCCAATGACAAGGTTAGATATGGTGTAGTAACCGATGGATTGGAAGTAATGATCTTTAATAGAGAAGGAGAAGTAATAAACGATATTCCAAAGTGTGCACCTTCTTTCCTTCCGGATACTATGGAAAGGAAGGTCTATATCAATTTCAGAAACAGTAAAAGGTATTCCTTTTTTTATGATAAAGATTACATTGCAAACGTTGAGATTACGGACAATGAAAGCAACTTAATAATAGATTATCCATCCATGAGTAAAGTTCCAATAGCAGGTGAGGTAGCAGCAGGAATTCCTATTACAGTAAATCAGGAATACGAGGACTTCTTAAAGATACCTGATGACTGGCTCTTTTCAAGCAATGAGACCTTCGCCCTAAAGGTTACAGGGGATAGCATGAACGGAATAGGCATAGATAAGGGGGACCTGGTAATAGTTCACAAACAAAATGCAGCCCAAAATGGGGACATAGTAATAGCAGTAAACAACCAGGAGGCAACTATGAAAAAGCTAATGTTTATGGGGGATTTGGTATTATTACTATCCGAAAATCCAAACTATGAGCCAATTCAAATGAAAAGAGAAGATATTATTGTAAATGGGAAGGTTATTGGGGTGTTGAAGGGGTAGGTAGGATGTATTGGTGGAATAAATAGATAAAGGCAGGTGAAAATATATGAAATCAACAGAATACAACAAATTAATCAGGGATAGAATCCCAGGAATAATAGAGAAGAGTGGTAAACATCTCATATATAGGATTGCTAAAGGAGAAGAGCTCCTAGATCTCTTAAACGCTAAGCTATATGAGGAATTAAATAAGAATATCATTGAGAAGCTTACATAGAAGGAAATACATTGGATAGTGGAGCATTGTGATGAGAAGCTTAAGGAGTATTATGGGGAAGAGGAAGTTGGATAATTAAAGGGGAGAATCTGATTGATAGGTGCAATTATTGGTGACATAGTAGGTGGAGATAGAGATACTTTGGCTGCCATTACTTGTTCTATTGCGGAATCTTACTATGGAGTACCAGAAGAGATAAAAGACAGAGCACTTACTTTTGCTGGTTGTTCATCTATCTTGTATATGATTTAGAATATCCAGAATTAAATGGGGGGAAATTTATGGAATCAAAGAGGAAGCTATTATTAACTCAAGAAGAAGTGATTGATTTATTAGATTCTATTTATGAACAAATAAACCAGGGATTGGGAAAAGTTAGTCCTCCTATCGGGAAAATGGCTGAAGATTATTTAAAAAAGGCCGAGAATAATGAAGATGCAGCTACAAAAATGATTAAGAATCAAGTATGGAAATGTACGACTTCTGGTTTTATCACTGGTTTTGGTGGCATAATTATGCTACCTGTTGCTGTTCCTGCGAATTTAGGCAGCGTTTTATATGTTCAAATGCGTATGATTGCGTGTGTAGCTTATTTAGCGGGCTATGACTTAAGTAGTGATCAAGTGCAGACCTTAGTGTATGCATGTTTAGCAGGTATATCTGTAAATAGTATATTTAAGAATGCAGGAATAAAATTTGGGAATAAAGTAGCAGTAAATATGATTAAAAAAGTTCCTGGTAAGACATTAACGAAAATTAACCAAAAAGTAGGCTTTAGATTTGTAACAAAATTTGGGGAAAAAGGTATTATTAATATGGGTAAATTAGTGCCAGGTGTTGGAGCAATTATCGG
>CAZTEN010000120.1:2677-6576 GCA_964612495.1 uncultured Tissierella sp.
ATTTTGTTGAAACTAAGGCTATTGGAGATCGTGCTTATAAATGGTTTTTTCAAAATGATTTCACTGTTCCAAATACAGAAAATGATGATGACATAGCTCTGGATATTAGCGATTAAAAAGCATATACTCATCAAAAATTGAAGTTTTTGTTTAAATATTTAGGAGATTGAAGTTTAAGAATAGCAGACTAGGTTTATAGCCTAGTCTTTTTGTATTTCAATGATGTTTTGTGGAAATATATGGGTATGAAAGTAAACAAAGAGTTGCATCTTATAAGTTCTAATTACCACTATTGGAGGGGATAAAGTTGAAACTGATAGTCTGTGATGTAGAAGGTACAATTTTTGATGCACAATACAGGATAGATGGTACTGAATATGCATCTACTCTATGGCAGCCTATTGCACAAGCATTAGGAGAAGATGCAGTCCGTGAAGAATATTTAACTCATAAAAAGTGGGACAACTTACAATATAACACATACTTAGACTGGGTAGAGGATAGTATCAGGATACACAGAAATTATGGGTTGGAAGAAAAAGTCTTTAATTCCCTAATAAACGATGCAAAATATAAGCCTGGGGTAGTAAAGTTTTTTAAAGAATTAGATAGAAGTGAATATATCCCTGTTCTGGTATCTGGAGGATTTCAAAATCTAATAGAAAGGGCACAAAGAGAATTAAATATAAAGTATGGGTTTGGAGCCTGTAATTACATCTTTGGAAAAAGCGGTAAGCTATTTGGTTATAGTCTGCAGCCTTCTGATTTCAAAGACAAAATGAATACTATACTATGGATTTTTGACCACTATGGCTTAGATAATAAAAGAGATTGGATATTTATTGGGGATGGAAAGAACGACAAGTATATCGCTGAACTAGCTCCCATTTCATTTGGAATTGACCCTCATCCAGAATTAGAAAAAGTTGTAGACTTTAAAATAGAAAGCTTCGATGAAATTCTTCCGTTACTGGAGACAAAACATACTGACAATATTAAGATAAGAAAAGGTAAAGGCATAATTGATGAGCCTAAAACCCGAATTGAAAAATTAGAAAAGGATATCGATGATTTAAGAAAATACAACATGAAATTAAGGTATCAATTAGATGAATTGATAACCACTAAACAAAATAATAAATTCAATAGTACACCTGTCCATGAGGAAGATTATAGTAAAAAACCAATCAAGACACTGGGTGAATTATTAGAGGATTGTAATATTGTTATAATTGGATTAACTCAACGTGAGGATGCATACTATAAATTCTCAAATTATCATAAGAATCTTAGGGTAATAGAAGGCTTTGATAAGAGCTATGATACAAAGATATTAAGAAAAGCCAATTTTATATTTAAAGTTATTTCAGTTATGTCTGATACTGTTGGTTTTAAGGCCGAAAAGGAGTTGTCTAAAAAACCACATAGTGAAATAAGACTATTTAGAAATGCAAAGATAATAGAAACGGCTATGGCGAATGTATTATGTCGGTATTTCAATTTAGAAGCCAATGATACATTCGCATAGTAGCTGTTGAATTTCAGGAGAAGTCCATAAAACTCTAGGATTAAAAAATGCAATGCCCTCAGTTTGTAATGCATTGTTTTGTTGATAACTTTTATTATATTAGGAGGGATATAAATGAAGATTGAGATGGGAGAATCATTAATGTATTCATGGTTGCGTCATGTAAAAGAATGCCAAGTGGTACAGACAAATTGGAAACCATCCCCTAAATGGAATATGAATAATAAAGATAAAATACTTGAGATTATGGAAAGATCCAACGAGTATCTCCAGACTAGATATGGATATTCAATTTACAAAAATAATTCTTTAGGTCAACTAATTCAACAAGCAGAGATAGATGTTCTTGGGATTGCAATGAATGCAGATGGAGAGCACCTTTATGCTATTGATGTTGCTTTTCATGAATATGGTTTAAATTATGGTTCTAAGGATGAAACCATTTCTAGAGTAATTAAAAAGTGTATAAGAACAGCCATGTGCATTTATGGTTATATGAACAAAGATTTAGCTGATATTATATTTGCATCTCCTAAAATAAATCCTGCTATAGTCATTGAATTAGAACCTAAGATGAAAGAGCTCAATAATTTATTTCAAGTATTGGGACTAAGATTTAATGTGAAACTAGTAGCAAATGAAGAATTTAACATGGATATCTTAGAACCAATATTAATATCTAGTGGAGGAATATCAGATACATCTGAATTATTCTTGAGGGGTTATCAGATGTATAGCATGTTCTCTGGAACAGGTAATAGATTGAAACAACCTAGTAAAACAGCAAGAGATATCAAAGAGAATATGAACATCAATTCAAATCTTATGGATGAGTCATTGAAGGAACTAAAAATAGGTCAACTAGTTCAGAAAACAATGAAGGAGTTATTTAATAATGAAAAAATTTCTAGAGATGAAATAGAAAAAATGACCCAAAAAGATTATTCAAAGCAAGTTTTTAATTCTAATTATCCTGTACTTAAGGAAGTACCTATAGGTGGAGATATAGAAGGCTTAAAAAAAGATGAAAATAATTATTCTAGATATTATTCTTTTACGCTATCTATTTACGGTAAAGATTATTTATTATCATCTCAGTGGTATGAACCTCAACATAGAAAACAATATGAAAAATGGCTTGCCAATAGAGTGAAGGCTTGATTTAAACTTCTTTTGTTGCTTGTAAAAATTATTTTTAAATGGATTGGTAGGTGAAAAATATGAAATCCACAGAATACAATAAATTAATAAGGGATAGAATCCCAGAAATAATAGAGAATAGCGGAAAAGACCCTATCTATAGAATTGCTGAAGGAGACGAGCTCCTATACCTCCTAAATGCTAAGCTATATGAGGAGTTAAATGAATATAGTGAATCGGGAGATATAGAGGAATTAGCGGATCTGTATGAAGTTGTATTGTCCATATTGGAATTCAAAGGTGTATCCTTTGATGAATTTGAGATTATAAGAGTTAAGAAAAGGGAAAAAAGAGGAACGTTTACTAAGGGGGATGTGTTAGAAGAGGTAAGAGATTTGAGGATATGAATTTTATGAAACGAAGTAGGGATGTTGAATATGTGGAGCTAAATAAAAACATCATGAAGAAGCTTATAGAGCAGGAAATAGAGTGGATTGTGAAGCATTGGGATGAAAAGTTCAAGGAGTATTATGGGGATTAGTAAAGTGGGCTACAAGTGATAAGAAAGAAATGGGGGAAGGAATTGCTTATAAATATTATTTATGACTGGTTGATTACTTACACGATTTTTCCTTTAGTTTTAATATCCATAATAGTACTCTTACCTAAATATTTAAAATATAGAAACTCGAGTTACAAAGAAGCAAGTAAAAATGGCTTTTTTAAGACAGTATTTGATAAGGGAAATTATGGTGAATTCATTACATTTACATATCTTGAGAAGTTGGATTTCTATAAGAGGCTGATAACTAATATTTATTTATCAAAACCCAATGGTAGTACAACTGAAATAGATCTCATTATGATCTCCCATACTGGAATTTATGTATTGGAATCTAAAAATTATAGTGGGTGGATTTATGGGGATGAAAGTCATAAAAACTGGACTCAAACACTAAATGGCAATACTAAGAACCAGTTTTATAACCCTATCTGGCAAAATAAGGGACATATTAATGCTTTGATGACAGTTCTTGGAATACAGGATGATAATGTATTTAAATCTATTATAGTATTTAGTGAGAGATGTGAACTTAAAAAGATCAATATAACAAATCCCAATATCCGAGTAATAAAGAGGAATAAACTTATTCAAACAATTAAAGAAGATCAAGCGAATACTCAAAGGGTTCTAAAGATAGATGAAATTGAAAGGATTTATTTAAAGCTA
>CAZTEN010000121.1:0-6558 GCA_964612495.1 uncultured Tissierella sp.
GAATATCCATACGGATTTCTTGATTAAATGTTCCTTAAGTTCTCCGATAAGCTTTAATAATTCGTTTCCTTTGGCATTTCCTGTGTCTTGACCTAATCTTGGAATAATCATTCCGCTAGCTGCCTTTGTAGCTTTTGCATCGTCCATTCCTGCAAGCCAATCATTAAAGTATTGATTTAGTTCATTATCTAATCCTAAAGCAAGGAATTCCTTCATTGCCAATTCAATCTTTTCTCTTATTTGTCTGTTAGCTACAGCCATACCGTATCCATATTCAGCATTGTCCTCAAATAAGGAGTTAGCCCAAGCAGGACCTTTACCTTCTTGATTCTTGCAATATGGAGTTGCCGGTGCACTAGCACCCCAAATGGATGAACATCCGGTAGCATTGGCTATATACATTCTATCACCATATAATTGAGTAATTAGCTTAGCATATGGAGTCTCTCCACACCCTGCACAAGCTCCTGAGAATTCTAATAGAGGTTCTTGGAACTGTGTATTTTTAAGGTTACTTGAATCAAATAAGTCGCCCTTAGCTTTAACTGTCATTGCATATTCCCAGTTCTTTGACTGAACTTCATAATCATCTTCAAAATGGGTCATAACAAGAGCTTTAGTCTTTGCAGGACATACATCGGCACAGTTTCCGCAGCCTGTACAGTCTAATGTTGAAACTTGAATACGATACTCAAGTCCTTCCATTCCTTTACCTATTGGCTTCAGAGTTTCAAATGTTTCCGGTGCATTAGACTTTTCACTTTCATCAACTAAAACCGGTCTAATTACAGCATGAGGACATACGTAGGAACATTGATTACATTGGATACAATTTTCCTTTATCCAGTGAGGTACATCTACTGCAATAGCACGTTTTTCATAGGCTGAAGTTCCCATTGGGAATGTACCGTCTTCTCTTCCAATGAAAGTACTTACAGGAAGGTTATCTCCTTCTTGTCTATTCATTGGCTCAACTACGTTCTTGATGAACTCAGGCAATAGATTCTCAGTCTCAGTATCTACTGCATCTTTCCATGATGTTGGAACAACAATCTTTACAAGAGCATCTATTCCCTTATCAACAGCTTCATAGTTCATATTAACAATCTTTTCACCCTTCTTACCATAAGCATCCACTATGGATTTCTTTAGGTGTCCTACAGCATCTTCGATTGGCATTACTTTAGCTAATTTAAAGAATGCAGATTGCATTATCATATTAGTTCTTCCGCCAAGGCCTATATCTGAGGCTATTCTTGTCGCATTTATTATATAGAAGTTTATGTCGTTTTCAGCTATAAATTTCTTCATCTTAGCAGGTAGATTTTTTTCTAGTTCAGATTCATCCCAAATACAGTTTAGTAGGAAAGTTCCGCCCTTCTTTAAACCTTTTAACAAGTCATATTGATATACATATGATTGTTTAGAGCATGAGATGAAGTCAGCATCAGAAATAAGATATGTGGACTTAATTGGAGATTTACCAAATCTTAAGTGAGATATAGTAACTCCTCCGGATTTCTTACTATCATAAGAGAAGTATCCCTGTGCGTACATGTCCGTATCATCACCGATAATCTTGATAGCTTGTTTATTAGCTCCAACAGTTCCATCTGAACCATAACCCCAAAACTTACACTTAATAGTTCCTTCCGGTTCTGCATTAATAACTTCCTTTATATCAAGGGATAGATTAGTTACATCATCAACTATAC
Organism: uncultured Tissierella sp.; assembly: GCA_964612495.1. Taxonomy (GTDB): domain Bacteria; phylum Bacillota; class Clostridia; order Tissierellales; family Tissierellaceae; genus Tissierella_B. The sequence continues at coordinate 1,716 of CAZTEN010000121.1, forward strand.
CAATTGTAAAACCATTCTTTGGTTCTGCTGATTTTAGGTTTTCGTAAACTGCAAGGATTTGTGATGGAGTTGTATCCTTAGAACCAAGACCATATCTTCCACCTATAATAAGAGGTTTTTCTTCTCTATTGTAGAATAACTCTACAACATCAAGATAAAGTGGCTCTCCAAGAGCACCCTTTTCTTTAGTTCTATCCAATACAGCTATTTTCTTTACTGTAGAAGGCAACACATCAAAGAAGTATTTAGCAGAGAAAGGTCTATATAGGTGAACCTTAACCACACCTACCTTTTCCCCTCTTGATCTTAACAAGTCAATTGTCTCCTCTATAGTTTCAGTCACTGAACCCATAGCTATGATGACGTTTTCTGCTTCCGGATCTCCATAATAATTGAAAGGCTTGTATTCTCTACCCGTTACCTTGCTTATCTCCTTCAAATAGTCAGCTGTTACCTCGACAATGTTTTCATAAAAAGGATTTGAAGCTTCTGCAGCTTGGAAATATATATCCGGGTTTTGTGCTGTTCCTCTTGTTACTGGATTTTCCGGATTTAATGCTCTCTTTCTGAATTCATTAAGAGCTTCTTTATCTAAAAGTTTATCTAATTCTTCATAATCAATTACTTCTATCTTTTGAACTTCGTGGCTTGTTCTAAATCCATCGAAGAAATGTAAGAAAGGCACTCTACCTTTAATAGCAGATAAATGTGCAACACCTCCTAAGTCCATTACTTCTTGAACAGAGCCTGAAGCAAGCATTGCAAAACCAGTTTGTCTAGCAGCCATTACATCTTGATGGTCTCCAAATATACTCAAAGCATGTGAAGCAAGTGCCCTTGCAGATACATGGAGTACACCAGGTAATAATTCCCCGGCAATTTTATACATATTTGGAATCATTAGTAGCAAACCTTGAGATGCAGTGTATGTAGTAGTTAGAGCACCTGCTTGTAATGAACCGTGTACTGCACCGGCAGCTCCAGCCTCCGATTGCATCTCTGTAACCAAAACTTCTTGCCCAAATAAATTTTTCTTACCATGCGCTGCCCATTCGTCTACAGATTCTGCCATATTTGAAGATGGCGTTATAGGATAAATTGCAGCAACGTCTGTAAATGCATATGATACATAAGCTGCAGCTGTATTTCCATCCATGGTTTTCATAACTTTTGCCACTTAAAAACCTCCTTAGATTATTCTAAATTCTCGGAAAATTATTCCAAGAATTTATATGATTTGCATTAATTAAGTATAGTAAACAATAGAAGCAATGTCAACTTTAATAAACTTAGATTATGATTAAAAAATTTCACTAATTCATCTTTAATATGAATTTTTTTCAACAATTAAACTAAAGTAAAAATCCTAGTTCCCTAAGATTTTTACTCAGATAATGTATTTTTTCTTTTTTCGATTTCGCTCATTATTCTTTCGTTCAATACTTGAGCAGCATTATACCCAAGGCGCTTCTGACGGTTATTCCTCGCTGCTACCTCTACAATCATTGCCGTATTACGACCCGGTCTTATGGGAATTGTCACCTTCGGGAGATTTACTCCCAGTATTTCAATGGTTTCCTCATCCAATCCAATTCTGTCATAAACCTTATTCTCATCCCATAATTCCAACTCAACCATCATGTCTATATATTCATATTCTTTAACTGAGCCTATACCATATAGTCTCTCAATATCTAGAATTCCTATACCTCTAATCTCCATAAAATATCTTGTAAGCTTGGGTGATTCACCTCTTAACTGCTCTTCAACTCTCTTGATTTCCACAGCATCGTCGGATATGAGCCTATGTCCACGCATCAAAAGTTCTAAGGCAGTTTCTGATTTGCCAAGACCGGACTTCCCTGTCAAAAGAACTCCTATACCGTAAACCTCCATCAGAACTCCATGGATAGTTGTAGCCGGTGCTACAGAGTAATCAATATGGTCTATTAATTCCCTTATAAGCTTTGATGTTGCCTTATCGGACCTTAGAATGGTTCTATTATACTTCTCAGCCAGTTCTATTATCTCCGGAAAAATTTCTAGATTTCTAGAAAATATTAAGGCTGGGATAGGGTAAGAGAAATACTTATCAATACTTTCATACCTTAGGGGCTCTGGCAAATCATTTATATAATTCCATTCGGAACTTCCAATTACCTGTAGTCTTTCAGGGGCAAATTTTTCAAAATATCCTATAATAGGTAGTCCCGGTCTAGTTATTTCTGTGGAGTATATCTTCAAGCTAGCTGAATCTGTAGATTTATATACTAGCTCAAAATCAAGTTCTTCGATTAATCTATCTAATGTTATAAAATCCATAACTTACTCCATGGGTCTCTTAGGAATAATTGCAGCAGCTATGAAATAGGCAATTATTCCACCAATAAAAGCTGTTGGTATCAATAAGAATACCCAAGCTAATCTAATTATTGTTGAATCGATATCAAAATACTCCCCTAGGCCACCACATACTCCAGCTATTTTCTTGTCAGTCTCGGATAAAAATAATTTTTTCTCCATAACTATTCCTCCTTTTTATGGAACTTATTATAAACTTCTTCAGCGGCCCTGATATTCATACCGTCCGCCTGAGCCAACTCTTCAACAGTGGCATTCTTTATCCTATCAATTCCTTTAAAATGCTTCATTAAAGCTTTTTTTCTCTTTTCTCCTATACCTTTGATATCATCTAATTCAGACTTAAACATATTCTTAGTTCTAAGGCTCCTGTGATAGCTTATAGCAAACCTATGGGCTTCTTCCTGAATTTTATATATCATTCTAAATCCTTTTGAGTCCTCCCTGAGATTATACTCTTGATTATCATATATAATACCCCTAGTCTTATGGAAATCATCCTTTACCAAACCACATACCGGTATATTTATACCCATTTCGGATAAAATTTTTAAGGCAATATTTACTTGTCCCTTTCCTCCATCCATCATTATAAGGTCTGGAAAGCTGGAAAATCCTTTAGCTTCAATATTGGACTCCCTAAGCATTTCTTTTTCTTGAATTCCACGGGTAAATCTTCTTCTTAGGACCTCTTCCAAACTTCCGTAGTCATTTGGAGTTTGAAGACTTCTAATCTTAAATCTTCTATAGTCGGATTTTTTAGCCTCACCCTTCTCGAAGACAACCATAGACCCTACTGATTCTACTCCGCTAATATTTGATATATCAAAGGCTTCAATTCTATTAGGTACTTCATATAAATCAAGTATTTGGGCAATTTCCTCTAGTGCCTTCATATTCTCACGGTGTTTTTTCATAAATCTGTCCCCATATTGATTTAACATATCCATGGCATTCTTTCTTACCATTTCGATTAACTCTAGCTTATTACCCCTCCTAGGAACAAGAATGCTTACCTTAGACCCCCTTTTAATCTCCAACCATTTGCCTATGGATTCCGTATCCGTCATTTCCTCTTCCACCAAAATCTCCTTTGGTATATAAGCTGATCCGATATAGAATTGCTTTATGAAGGAGCTTAAGATTTCACTACGGTCTTCATTATAAATATCATCAAGTATATAGTGCTCTCTGCCTACTATCTTTCCTGCCCTTATAAAGAAAATCTGAAGGCAAACCTCTTCAACTCCTCTTGCCATAGCTATGACATCCTGGTCCAATGATGAGGAGGCTGTTACTATCTTCTGCTTTTCCTGCAGAGTTCTTAAGGAGTTAAACTGGTCCCTATATCTGGCAGCCCCTTCAAAATCCAGATTTGCTGCAGCCTTCTTCATCTTCTCTTCGATAATATCTACTATTCTCTCATCCTTATTACTAAGAAATTGGATAATCTCATCTATCATATCCATATAGTCTTTCTCATCTAAATCACCAAGACAAGGAGCATTGCACCTGCCTATATAGTGGTTGAGGCAAGGCCTAAAGTCCTCAATCCGTTTATTTAGATTCAACTTACAAGTTCTAATGGGGTAAAGCTGCTTAATGGTATCCAAGGCATCATTTACTGCAGTTGCACTTGGATATGGGCCAAAGTACTTTCCACCATCCTTCAAGATAGACCTAGTCTTAATCACCCTAGGATACTTTTCGTTTAAAGTCACTTTAATATATGGATACTGCTTATCATCCCTTAGAAGAATGTTGTATTTAGGTCTATTTTTCTTAATAAGGTTAGATTCTAATACTAAGGCTTCTACCTCGTTGTCCACCATAATATATTCAAATTCACTTATATGGCTGACCATAGCAGCAACCTTAGGATGATGATTTTTGGCGGATTGGAAATAAGACCTTACCCTCTTTTTTAAAGATATGGCCTTTCCCACATATATAATCTCATCGCTTTTATTCTTCATTATATAAACCCCTGGACTATCAGGGAGCCTTTTTAGTTCTTCTTCAATGTTAAACACTTATATACTCCTTGTTTTATGCTTTAACCAAGCCTTCTCCTCATCACTTAAATATGGTGAAAGCTTATTGTATGTTTCTTGATGGTAGTAGTTTAGCCATGATTTTTCCTTTTTAGATAACATAGTTACATCTATGGCATCTAAATCAATAGGGGCGAAGGAAAGGGTTTCGAACTTCATAAATTGACCTGAGTCGGTTTCTATATCCTTATCCACTAACACAACATTTTCTATTCTTATTCCGTGCTTTCCTGCCTTATATACTCCGGGCTCTATGGTAATTATCATACCCTTTTCCAGGGCTACTGTATTTGGAGCTACTGCAAATCTATGAGGACCTTCGTGAACGTTTAGGAGATATCCTACACCATGTCCTGTACCGCATTTATAGTCTATACCCTCTTGCCATAGGGGATATCTGGACAATACATCAAGCACATGACCGGAAG
>CAZTEN010000122.1:0-6418 GCA_964612495.1 uncultured Tissierella sp.
TTGGTCTTTTACCCTTTCTTGCATCTCCATACAAGGTAAACTGAGAAACTACCAACAACTCCCCTTTAACATCCATAAGGGACAGATTCATTTTATCATTCTCATCTTGAAAAATCCTAAGACCTAAAATTTTATCAACTAGATAATCAAGATCCTTTTCATTATCCTCTTCTCCTACTCCAAGAAGAACGAGTAATCCTTTCTTAATGCTCCCTATGGTCTTTCCATCCACCACGACTGCAGCTTCATCTACTCTTTGCACTACTGCTCTCATATAGCCTCCTAAGCTGTAACCCTATATACATCTGTAATATTTTTAATCTTTCTCAATTTCCTCATTAAGTCCTTAAGCTGTTCTATATCATTAATTTCTAATGTCATATTTATGGTTACAATCTTTTCTTTATTGGTTCTAGCATTTAAAGACAGAAGACCTATATTTGATTCCGTTACTCTAGATGCTACTTCAGCCAATATACCATTTCTATCAATTGCCTTTATTTGAATCTCAGCACTATAGGATGACTTCTTTTCTAGGTCCCAAGAAACCTCAATAAGCCTTTCCTCATAAGCTATATCGGAACCAATATTAGGGCAATCGGTTCTATGAATTGAAACCCCTCGTCCCCTAGTAATAAAACCTATTATGTCATCACCAGGCACAGGGTTACAACACTTAGAAAATCTTACCTTTATATTGTCTACACCCTTTACAACTATACCTTGGTTTGGTTTATTTTTCTTCTTCTGTTGTGGTTGTTGAATCTTGCTATCAACAAAAGCTGCTTCATCTGTAACCTTAAAATATTCCTTATAGTGTTCTCTAAGCTTGCTAATTACCTGATTTATAGATATATTGCCAAATCCTAAGTTTGCATACAAATCATCAATAGAATTTATACTAATCTTTGATGCTACATTCTTAACCCACTCATCCTTTAAAATATCAGCAGGCTTATAACCCAGACGCTTGATTTCCTTCTCTAGCTGTTCCTTACCCTTTGCTATATTTATATCTCTATCCTTTTGCTTAAAATACTGTCTGATTTTATTTTTAGCTTGGGTACTTTTTACTATCTTTAACCAGTCTCTACTAGGTGCACTTCCATTCGAAGTAATTATTTCAACTATATTACCATTTCTTAGTTTGTAATTTATTGGCACAATCCTGCCATCCACCTTTGCACCAACACAATTATTTCCCACAGCTGTATGGACTCTATAGGCAAAATCTATAGGAGTTGAACCATCAGGTAGATTTATTACATCACCCTTTGGCGTAAATACGAAGACCTCATCTGTAAAAAAATCTATCTTCAAGGTCTCCATAAATTCTCTTGGGTCGTTTAAATCAGCCTGCCATTCAAGTAATTGTCTAAGCCAAGTAAGCTTGTCATCAAAGTTGTCGCTCCTAACATTACCCTCTTTATACTTCCAATGAGCCGCTATACCATACTCTGCAGTCTTATGCATTTCGTAAGTCCTTATTTGAACCTCAAATATCTCACCTTCATTACCTATTACTGTAGTATGAAGAGACTGATACATATTGGGCTTAGGCATAGCAATATAGTCCTTAAACCTTCCGGGGAGTGGCTTCCATAAAGTATGTACAATGCCTAATGCACCATAACAATCTTTGATATTATCTACAAGGATTCTTACGGCAGTGAGATCAAATATTTGTTCGAAGGCCTTGCCTTGATTATACATCTTCTTATAGATACTGTAGAAATTCTTAGGTCTTCCACTAATATCACTTTTAATATCCATTTCTCCCAGTTTTTCTTTGAGTATTTCTATAATTTTTTGAATATAGGCTTCCCTTTCACGCCTTCTTTTGGATACTTTCTCTACTAAATCATAATAATTATCCGAATCCAGATATCTCAAAGACAGATCTTCCAACTCCCATTTAATCCTTGAAATACCAAGTCTGTGTGCAATAGGAGCATAGATTTCTATGGTTTCTATAGCTTTTGCTTTCTTCTTCTCTTCAGTCATATATTCCAATGTTCTCATGTTGTGAAGCCTATCAGCAAGCTTTACTATAATAACCCTTATATCATTTGCCATTGCAAGAACCATCTTTCTAAGGTTCTCAGCTTGATTCTCCTGTTTAGTCTTATATTCCAGCTTTTTAAGTTTTGTGACACCATCAACTAGATTGGCAACCTCTTTTCCAAACTTTTCAGCTAAAGTATCATAAGTAACTACAGTATCCTCTATTACATCGTGAAGTAATCCAGCAATTATTGTTGGTGTATCCATGTTAAGCTCCGCTAGGATAATTGCAACATTCACTGGGTGAACTATATATTTTTCTCCAGAATTTCTTAACTGACCCTCATGAGCTTGATTTGAAAAATTATAGGCTTTAATTACCTGCTGCATATCAGCTTGAGGATTATATGATTCAATTGTTGATATTAATTTCTCTAACATGGTTTCACCTACTTCATTAAAATAATTTCTAATTAAGTCTATAATTCTGAATTACTACCTGTAAAGTCGAGTTACCGTTATATTCATTTACATTAGGATAATATATAATATCTACAACTATGTTGTTTTCTAAACCTTTTAGCATATTTTCCTTCTGTAGGGTTCCATATCTCTCTTCAACAGACATTAAAAATCCTTCGCCATCATTAAACAATAATCCTTCTATCTTCTGTCCACTAAAAGATAACAGACTTAATTTAAGTACATTTTTATTAACTCCAAGAATATATCCTTTATAAATTTTTAATCTTTTATCACCAAAAAGGGGTTTAACATTTCCCTTTCCAAATGGTTCTAATATCCTTATGTCCTCTATTAGCTTGTAACTAATATATTCAATTGGAAGCTCCATGTCAATATATACTTTTGGAATTAAATCCTCATCGGTAAGAGATGTATATTCATTTAATCTATTTCTTAAATGTTCAATATTATTCTCATCTAATGATAGACCTGCAGCCATTGGATGCCCACCAAACTTATTAAGAAGTTCCTTACACTTAGATAATTCCTCAAACATATTATAATCCTCTATAGATCTGGCAGAACCCTTAACACCCTCATTTCCCCTAGTCAATACGATGGTTGGTTTATTGTATTTATCTTTTACCCTGCCAGCTATTATACCTGCTATACTCTCATGTATTTCAGGTTCGTATACAACAAGAACCTTATTATAATTCATACCATTCTTTTCAATTTGATTTATAACCATATCAACTCCTGAGTTAGTTAGGCTCTTTCTAGCTTCATTTAAATCCCTCAGGTTCTTAGCTATATCGTAGGCTTGTACCAAATCTTCACATAAAAGAAGTTTTAATGCATATAAAGCTGAATCCAGTCTACCTGATGCATTAATTGTAGGACCAATTATAAAGCCCACATGATATACTCCTATTTCCTTGTCCTTTATACCACACATATCAATCAATGCATTAAGACCGATATTTTTTGTTCTATTTAAAGTTTCAAGACCCTTCTTTACTATAATCCTATTTTCTCCAACTAAATCTACAACATCACAAATCGTAGCAATTGCAGCATACTGTAGAAATTCATCGACTTCATAATCATCCTTGGACCTAGAAAACAGATACCTTACTAATATATATGATATTCCTGCACCGCACAGAGTCTTTTCCGGATAGTTACAATCTTGCTGCTTAGGGTTGATTATTGCATCAGCATTTGACTTTAAATATACTTTCAAGCCATCATCTGTATATGGAATATCGTGGTGATCAGTGACTATTACAGTTAATCCTATACTTTTAGCAAAATTAATCTGTTCTATTGCAGCAATGCCATTATCGCAAGTAAGAATAGTATCTACTCCATCATACTTAGCAGCCCTTACAATATCCATGTTAATTCCATATCCGTCCATTATCCGGTCAGGAATTACATAATCTACATTGGCACCAAGCTTTTTTAGCCCTTTATATAGTATAAAAACACTCATTACTCCATCTACATCGAAATCTCCAACGATTCTAATTCTCTTATTTTCATCTATCTTTTTATACAGAATATCTGCAGCTTTCACCATATCTCTCATCTCTTCGGGATTAGAAAGATAACTTAATTCTGGATTCAAAAATAGGTCCACATCTCTTTTTTTATAAATATCTCTATTTACTAATAGTTTTGCAACTATTTCACTGATTCCAGCTTCATTTGCAAGTTGTCTGAAATCCTGCTTTTTATTCTTTATAAACCACTTTTCCAATGATGCTCACTCCAAAAATTCGTTCTAGCCTATAAATTTTATCATTTTATTATATAATTTACTAGTTATTTTGAGCATCTTTGTTCTCTTCAAAAACCTGATTATTTCTATTATATAGGGTACTTATCTGCTCTTCTTTCTTTTCTACTTCTTGAAGAATTCTCATTTTATCATCCTCAAGAGTTGTGATTTTCTTATTTAATTCCTTTATCAGTTTCTTATACTTCCAGCTTTTAATCCATCCAATTATTGCGACAATTACTGCCCCTAAAAATGTAGAGATAAAAATTACTATTGCTTGTGACATATATACCCTAGTAAATATTAAATCAACTTCAACTCTTTCTCCATTGCTTACTGCAAAGATTCCAACAATTACAGCTATAATTAAAGAAATGATAAATCCTTTTTCCACTGTATCCTCCCCTATTTTTTAATTTATATCAATATTTACCCAAAAATGCAAAATAGAAACCGCCTATATGACAGTTTCTATCAATCTTCCATTATTAAACACTAATTTTCCAAATTTGCTAGAATGGAAATTGAGCATTCAATTCTCTTCTTCTCCATCTCGCAGCCAAGTTTATATGGTTTTGAAAAATCAGCATTAGCATAGTAGGCATTAGCATGACACCCTCCACTACAATAAAATCTTGCCCAACATGCTTTACATTCAGGAGAATTATAAACATTTGCATTTTTAAACTTATCCCTTAGACCTGTATTTACAATTCCATTATCCAAAGTTCCAAGTAAAAACTCTTTTTCACCTACAAACTGATGACATGGATATAAATCACCCTCTGGAGTTATTGCTAAATACTCACTTCCTGCCCCACAACCAACAGCCCTCTTAATGATACAAGGTCCCTGGCTTAAATCAATCATATAGTGGAAGAAATAGAAGTCCTTATCTTTTCTCTTTATATCTATATATTCCCTAGAAAACTTTTCATATTCCTTTAAAACATCATGAAGATGCTCTTCACGCAAAGCATAATCCATTTCCTCAGATGTAACTACAGGCTCCATACTAACTTTCTTAAAACCATTGTTATAATAATCCATTATGTCATTTGAAAAATCTATATTCTTACTGGTAAAGGTCCCTCTTATATAATAATCCTTGTCACCACGCTTTTCTACCATCTCTTTAAACTTTGGCAATATTATATCATAACTACCATTTCCGTTGATGGTTTGACGCATTTGGTCATTTATTTCCTTCCTTCCGTCAAGGCTTAATACAACATTATCCATATTTTCGTTTATGAAATCCATCTTGTTCTCATCAAGAAGAACGCCATTAGTTGTTATGGTAAATCTAAAATGCTTATTATAGATTTTTTCTATCTCTCGACCATAGGCTACTAGTTCCTTGACGATTTCAAAGTTCATCAATGGTTCCCCCCCAAAGAAATCCACTTCTAAATTTTTTCTCTTACCTGAGTTCTTAGCTAGAAACTCCAAAGCTTTTTTACCGGTTTCGAGGCTCATCATCCTTCTTTCACCCTTGAAATTACCTTGGGAAGCAAAACAATAGTTGCATTTTAGATTACAATCATGGGCAACATGAAGACACATTGCCTTAACGATATTATCATTATTATAATTGAAATTGGAAATATCATTTTCTTCAGAAAAAAGAATCCCCTCTTTAACTAGTTCTCCAATTTCGTAATATGCATCTCTTATGGTCTCTTCATCGTATATGCTCTTTAAATTTAATAAAACTTGTGCTTCATCGTTGTATTCATATAAATCCAATATGTCGTATACTATTTTATCTACTACATGAACCCCACCACTATTTACATCCAGTACAATATATTTGCCGTTTAAAAAAAATTTGTGTATCTTTGCTGCCTTGTTCATCTATCTCTTTGCCTCCTAGATATGCAAAATAAAAAGTAGTGGAAAACCACTACCCTTCACTAAGCTACTTGTTCTCGCACTTTTGGTTTCCAACTGTGCAGGATGTTTTACATGCTGATTGACAGGATGTTTGGCACTCTCCACAGCCGCCCTTTGCTAATGAATCCTTCAAATTACTACCACTTAAAGTTTTTATGTATTTCATATTATGCCTCCTCGTTATTTAATATGGTAGATGTATTATAACATAATTAAGATATTCAATAAAGCAATATTTTTAACCAATATTAACCCCTATCATACCTC
>CAZTEN010000123.1:0-6398 GCA_964612495.1 uncultured Tissierella sp.
GTAGAGATTTGTTGAGCAGAGTAATTTATGGTGCCAGAACATCTATTTTAATAGCATTAATAGCTACGGTGATTTCAATGCTTATAGGGATTGCAATCGGAATATCAGCCGGATATTATGGCGGTGCTATTGATTATTTACTTACCTCAATAACCAATATATTTCAGGCATTGCCACAAATGTGCTTTATTATAGTAATTGCCGGAATATTAGGCCCTAATATGAAAAATCTGATATTAGCCCTTAGTATAACTACCTGGGCTGGCTTTTCCAGAATAATAAGAACTGAGGTATTAAGAGTTAAAGAGGAACCATATATAGAAGCTATGATTTGCTTAGGTAGCAGTGATTTATCCATTATCCTTAAGCATATAATCCCGAATATATTCCCGAACATCATAGTTTTATTTGCAATAAGAATAGGTAGAGCTATATTGTCAATAGCTTCTTTAAGCTTCTTAGGTCTAGGTGTTCAGCCTCCTACTCCGGATTGGAGCGTAATGATAAATGATGCAAGACTATATTATAGAAGTTATCCTCATTTGATAATAGTACCGGGTCTCTTTATATTTCTTACTCTAATGTCTATAAATATGATTGGAGACTTTTTAAGAGATATCTTTGATGTAAGGAGTGAGGAAATAATATGACAAGAATATCAGATTTAATATTTGAAGATGTTCAAGTAGAGTTTAATACAAGAGGACAAAAAGTCAAGGCACTACGAAGTACGGACTTGGTCATTAAAAATGATAAAATCACAGGCATAGTAGGAGAAACAGGATGTGGCAAAAGCGTACTGGCTCTAGGTTTATTAGGATTACTACCTAACTATGCAGTTATAAAGGGAAAGATAAATTATGATGATATGGATATTCTATCACTGGGTAAGAGGGAAAGAGAAAAATACTTAGGTCGGATTTTTGGATATATCCCACAGAATCCCAGTGAATCACTAAATCCTGCTAGAAAAATAAAAGAACAAATAAAGGAATCATTGAAATTAATTTACAGAGATAATAATGATATAGAGAATAAATCCGGAGAGTTGATTAAAGCCTTCGGACTTCATGAGGTTGATAAAGTTTTAAAATCATACCCTTTTCAATTAAGCGGAGGAATGCAACAAAGAATATTAACAGCAATATCCATTGCAGGTAAGCCGGATTGGATAATAGCTGATGAACCTACAAAAGGGTTGGATAAAGAGATTCAGAAAGATGTAATTAAGGTATTTAGTAAAATAAAAGAACAAGGTATAAATTCCATGATCATTATTACACATGACATAGGTCTAGTTAAGGACTTTTGTGACGACCTAATAGTTATGTATAGCGGAGAAGTAGTTGAAACAGGAAGTAATATTATCGAAAAGCCTATGCATCCATATACTATCGGTTTTTTAGAATCACTGACTGAAAATGGAATGAAGCCAATGAAAGGTATGGCACCATCCCCAACAGAGGATATAGAGGGATGCAGATTTTTTAATAGATGTGAAGCAGCCATGAAAAGATGTAAAATAGAGAAACCTAAACTATATTATATATCCGGAAGAAAGGTAAGGTGCTTTCTCTATGATTAAACTAAAAAATATCAGTAAATCTTACTCCAATAGATTTAAATCAGATAAAAAAATTGTATTAGATGATATTAATTTTTCTCTTGAGAATGATGAAATACTGGCACTCATGGGTCCCAGCGGATGTGGGAAAACAACTATTGCCAGAATAATATTGGGTTTAGAAAGAGCAGATGAAGGGTCTGTTATTTATAAAGGTATTAATCTGTGTAAATTGACCAGAAAAGAATTTAAACCCTATAGAAGAGAAATTCAGCTTATATCACAAAGACCGGGTTCCTTTTTCGACCCATCTATTAAGTTGGGTAAGAGTATAAATGAACCTTTGAAAAATTTTAATATTTCGCCAAAGACTAAAAAATGCAGAATTAAAGAATTATTATACGATTTAAAATTGGATGAAAAAACATTAACAAGGTATCCCCATCAGGTAAGCGGAGGAGAGATTCAGAGATTGTCAATCTTAAGAGCCCTTATATTGGAGCCAAAGGTACTTATTTTAGACGAAGCTACATCTATGTTGGATATATCCGTTCAAGCCCAGATTTTAAGTCTATTGAAGGAAATTAAGGAAAAAAACGATATGTCATATCTATTTATATCCCACGATGAAGAAGTAGTGAACCTATTTGCCGATAGAGTGATAAGATTAGACAAGGGTAAAATAAGCCCTGTATAAAGTTAAAAAACAAAACAGATAAAGGCCTAAATAAATTTTTTCATTTAAGCCTTTATCTTATTTATCTTGCTATAAAACCCAACCTACACTAATTGTCTAAGTGCAGTTTTTAAATCTTCCTCTGGAGTACTTATGGTTTGAATGTCAAATGTATCAACTAGATATTGTAGTACATTAGGAGATAAGAAAGCTGGCAGTGATGGTCCAAGAACTATTCCCTTTATTCCAAGGGATAATAGGGCCAACAAGTCTGCAAGGGCTTTTTGTTCATACCATGAAAGTATTATTGATAGAGGGAGACTATTTACACTAGTTTCAAAAGCATCAGCTAATGTAAGTATACTATGATTTCAAGACCATTTGATCTATCTTAAGCATGCTTCCATCTTTTCATCGATTACTTGCATCTTATTATTTTTTCTTTCACTTAGAGATGATTTACCAAATAAAGGATAAAATACGCCTCCAAATATAGGAAATGCCATTATGGGTATAATCCATGCAATCTTATACTCCGGGTTGCTATCTTTGTTTACAATGTAGAGTACTGCAAGTATACTCAAGATTGTAAATCCAGTGTAAAAATATGCTAGGTAATTGCTAAACCTCCAAATTATTATGATTAAGCTTAAGGCTTGTAGTATGATAGATATACTAAATATAGTTATTCTATGGAATAATAAATTAATAATATTTTTCATACTACACCACTCTATCTAGGTATAAAACCTACCTTCTTATATACTTTTCTAAGAGTTTTATTGGCCATATACTCGGCTCTTTCTGCTCCTTCTTTATATACCTTCTCTAAATAATCTTTGTTGTTTATAAGGTCCTTATACTTTTCTTGTATAGGACTTAAGCCTTCGACTACCACCTCAGCTAAATCTTCCTTAAACTTACCATAACCTAGGCCATCATATCTTTTTAATATAGTTTCTACATCATCATTTGAAAATACTGAATAGATATTTATCAGATTCTTTAGTCCTGGTTGTTCATCATTATATGCCATAACCCCTAGAGAATCAGTAACTGCTCTTTTAATCTTTCTTCTTATGGTATCCTTATCGTCTAAGATCAATATAAATGCATTAGCATCCTCATCTGATTTAGACATCTTAGATTCCGGCTCTTGTAGGCTCATTATCCTAGCCCCAAATTCCCTAATCAATGGCTCAGGTACTGTAAAGGTATCACTGTATCTATAGTTAAATCTTTCAGCTAAATCACGGGCTAATTCTAGATGCTGTTTCTGATCTTCCCCTACAGGCACATAATCAGCTTGATATAGTAGAATATCTGAAGCCATAAGTACAGGATAAGTAAATAATCCTGAATTTAAGTTTTCCTCTGATTTCCTGGATTTTTCCTTAAATTGAGTCATCCTATTAAGCTGCCCCATATAGGTTATAGTATTTAATACCCAATTAAGCTCAGCATGTGCCGGAACATGAGACTGAATGAAGAGTGTAGATTTTTCAGGGTCTATGCCACATGCCATATATAATGACAGTACATCCAGGGTTCTCTTTCTTAAATCCTTAGGTACTTGTGGTACAGTGATTGCATGTAAGTCTACAATACAATAATAACAATTGAATTCATCCTGAAGCTCTACAAAGTTCTTTAAAGCTCCTATATAATTTCCTATAGTTAATTCACCTGATGGCTGAACACCACTGAATACATTTTTTTTATCCATATATAATACCTCCTATTTATAATTAAAAAAATCTCCCATCTCTATTAAGAGACGGAAGATTATCATCCGCGGTACCACTCTAATTGCACAAGCCAACTCAAATCCTATAAGGGGGATAACCTTGCCCTACTTTTTCAGGCAAAACTCCTAGGCCCATTCATTATCTAGGTATCACCAGGCTTCCACCATCCCCGACTCGCTTAAGACCTTCTAAATAACTACTATTCCTAATCTTTGTAAGATTATTTACCTTTATTAAATACGTAAATCTCTCTACCCATTATATAACTCACTTCTTAAAAAGTAAACAGTATAGCCAAAAGAAAGTTTTATTTTCCAATAGCTAAGGCAGATATTCCAAAGCATGGATATTAATTACATCTATTATTTTTTTGATATTACACATACTAAGTACATAGAAAAAGTTCATAGAAAGGATAGATATTATGAATATACTAAATCTAAGTTCAACAGACTATGACGATAGAAAGAGGAACCAAGCTATAATCCAAGCTTTTGATCAATTAAATATGGGTGATAGATTTATTGTAACAAGCGACAATAATCTTAACTCCCTTTATAACCATCTAGAAGAGCAAAGAATGAGCGTAGTGGAATGGGAGAACTTAAAGGAAGGTCCAGAAGAATGGGAAGCTGTAGTCTCTAAGAAGTTTTATAACTTTATTTAAATTTTAGGAAGATATATCCTTATTCGATATATCTTCCTTTGGCTTCTAGTGTAAGTAGTCTTTCTTTTATATCTAATCCACCACCATAACCCACTAATTTTCCATTGGCCCCTATGACCCTATGGCATGGTATAAATATAGAAATGGGATTTCTGTTATTTGCTAGTCCTACCGCTCTAGAAGCCTTGCTATTTCCAATTTTTTCGGCAATATCCTTATACGACCTAGTTTCACCGTATGGAATCTCTAATAAAGCCTTCCAAACCTTCTGCTGAAATTCTGTACCATGTGGTTCTAATGGTAAATCGAAAACCTTTCTTATACCTTTTAAATATTCTTCCAATTCTATATAAGCCCTATTGAGAAGCTTGGTCTCCTTAATAGTAATATCCTTTATTTCAATATCTCCAAAGGAAAGATATACTATAGCTTTCCCATTTTCAACAAGACCAATTCCACCAATTGAAGTATCATAATAGTAAGCATTTAACATTAGAATCCCTCCGTTTTTATTATAAATCATTTTTTCTCCTTCAAAATATAATAGCTTTATTTTATCATAGATTGTCTAATTAATGATGGATACTTACTTTATTTTAAGAAAAGATATACCTTTGATTGGTATATCTTTTCTTAAACTATTTTATTGAATTTATAGTATGTGATAGAGAATTCTGAAAGACAGTTGCAAGAACAAGGCAAAGGCTAATAATATAATATGCTCTATTAGTTTCCGTACTTCTAAATATAATATAATAAAGAGTCCATAAACCTAATGCCATAGACATACCTATAAATATTATATCTAAAAATCTAACATCTTTCTTAAACAATTTGATAATGCTTAAAATAATGAGACTCAATATTAAAAACACTGCAAGCCATTTTAAAATGACCAAGGGGAGCCCCCTCTCCCATTTGCCATTTAGGTAAATTACATGTCTTAACATGCCCATGCGGGTTCTTGTATAATAATTGGCTGCAAAGGCTCCAATTAATAACCCTATCTCCAATAGTCCTAAGAGAAGGGCAAGACCAAGTTTTACCTTATTTTGCTGCCTTATCATTAGATAGTTCACCTACAGTAGTGAATTGAACATCACCTTTTGAAGGATCCCCTATTTGTACCGGAAGGTCATCATTCATTTGCCATTGGTACCATCCACCATCATACATGCTCATGTTTGTATATCCATTTTCATACATTATAAGGAATGGAATAGATGCTCTCCAACCTGTACCACAATAGAATGCCAAGTCATTATCAAGAGTGAAATCCAGTCCTTCCCATAAGGCCTTCATTTCATCCATACTTATATAGGTGCCATCTTCATGAGTATAGTCTTCCATATGGTATGGATCGCTTCCTGCCTTACCCCATACAGCTCCCTTTGGCTCTCCAGCCTTGTCAATATATGAGTATCCACTAGTTTCACCTATAAACTCATTATATGAACGAATACTTACAAGTTTGAAGTTAGGGTCTTCTTCTAATTTCTTTGCTGCATCTTCAACTGAAGTCCAATATTGTGGATTTACAGGAACTACAGCCCCAAATTCAGTAGCAGGTGTTGCTTCATTTGGAGTAGTTTCAAGGTCGTATCCTGCACTTGTCCAAGCATTTAGGCTTCCATTTAGTATTTTTACATTCTCAACTCCAGCCCAAAGATATGCATATGCAACTCTTGCAGTACCGGATACGTCTGAACCGTAAAGAATAACAACTTTATCCTTTGTGATACC
>CAZTEN010000124.1:0-6356 GCA_964612495.1 uncultured Tissierella sp.
ACAATGTATAAAGTGTCCAGTATGCACCTTCCCCAATTGTCACTTTGGTAAATGCTAAACAAGAAAAGCATTAAAAAACAGCTTAATGGGGGTCTTAAGCTGTTTTATCCTGCATTCTAAGGCTTTATCATAGAAGCTATATTAATAAATTTCTCTATATCTTCTTCAATCAACCTTAAGGAGTTTCTAAAGAAGTCAGCTTTAGTAATATCTATATCCATCATCAAAGCTAGCTCCTTAATATTATTTTTACCTGTGGCATTTAAAAGTTTATCATATTTCTCTACAAAGTCTTCCCCTCTATTAAGATACTCTGCATAAAGACCCTTTGAGAATAGTAGGCCAAAGGCATAAGGGAAGTTGTAGAAGTTTCGACCAGCTGAATAATAATGGGATTTATTTATCCACATATAGGGGTGAAGTATTTCATGGTCCAATCCGTTACCATAAGCCTGCTTTTGAGATTCTATCATAATCTCCTTTAATTCCTTTACCGATAATGGATGCTTTTTTCTTCTCTCAAATAATTCTGTTTCAAATAGGAATCTAGAATATATATCCACTATTACTTGACCTGCGTCGGATATAGAAGTTTCAAGGATTCCAAAAGCCTCTTCATCATCAGCTTCTCTAAGTGCTGCATTCATAACGATAGTTTCACAGAAAATAGAAGCAGTTTCTGCTATAGGCATAGGATATCTGCTATTTAAAATTGATTCTTCAATAAGGTTTGAACCGTGATATCCATGGCCCAGTTCATGAGCTAAGGTTGTAATGCTGGAGAAGGTCCCGTCAAAGTTGGACATAATTCTACTTTCCTTAATTGGATGAAGGTTGGAGCAGAATGCACCACCACTTTTACCTTCTCTAACGTCTGCATCAATCCATCTATTATCATAAGCTTTTTGAGCAAAGTCTGCTAATTTAGGGCTAAAGGTCTTAAAATTATCCACCACATATTTCATAGCCTCTTCAAAGGTAAAGTTAGGACTCACATTTCCCATTGGTGCAAACAAATCGTAGAAAGGAAGACCCTTTTTATGACCTAACAATTCGGCCTTTCTTTTATAATATTTTTGGAATACTGGTAAATGCTCCTTTATTGCCGTAAACATTGAATCTAGTATTTCCTTGTCCATTCTGGATTGTAACAGTACTTCATCTAGAGGATTATCAAATCCTCTCATTTGTGTTATAGTAAGGACCTCGCCCTTTATTCCATTTAAAGCTGCAGAGGATGACTCCTCAATTTTTTCATATGCTTTAAGTTCAGCTTCATAGGCAGCTTTTCTAATATAAGGCTTTTGACTATATGCTAGATTTCTGATTTGAGGAAGCGGAAGGAATCTTTGCTTACCTTCTAAAACTATATCTACCATGAGTGTTGAGACAAGTTTGTTTTGGAGATTAGTCCATGCAGTTGAGCCTGTATTTTTCATCTTGGAAATAAGGACTTCTTCCTCTTGGAAAAGCAAATAATTAGTGTATTTTTTAATCTGCTTTAAATAAAAGTCATGGTCTTTTAATAAAGGGGAATAAGATATTATCTCATCTAAATTATCCA
Source organism: uncultured Tissierella sp. (assembly GCA_964612495.1). GTDB lineage: Bacteria > Bacillota > Clostridia > Tissierellales > Tissierellaceae > Tissierella_B. The sequence continues at coordinate 1,565 of CAZTEN010000124.1, forward strand.
TATCTTTTATATATTTCTGAAACTTTACATCTGGTTGGGTTATTTTAGTAGCCATTACTGAAAGCTTATTTTGGTATTGAAGTGCAATTTCGTTTTTAGCATCAACGCTTGCTGTAAGACTGGCATAAGCCCCCAGCTTTGTAGCGAAAGCTGATATATTCATTGAATAATTGATATACTCTTCTATCTTTTTATTAGCATTATCATAGTTTACTAGCTCTTCATCAGCCCAAAGATTAAATTCCTCTATAAGTTTTTCATAATTTTTAATATCCTTCAAATATTCTTTGGAATCAAAGGACCTATATAAACTATCTAAGTTCCATCTCATAAAATCTCACCTTTCATCTTTTTTCCATATTAATAATTATAACATAGTAAAATGGGTAAAATACATAAAAGAGGTGTTTAAAATGGATTATAAGGATTATAAAAAGCCATCAAGAGAAGACTTAATAGAAAGGCTTTCTCCTGTAGAATATAAGGTTACCCAGGAAAATGCTACAGAAAGACCATTTTCTCATGAATATGATAAAAGGAATGAAGAAGGTATATATGTTGATATAGTATCAGGGGAGCCACTATTTTCTTCTAAAGATAAGTTTGATGCAGGTTGTGGATGGCCTAGCTTTAGCAAACCTTTAGAGGATGAAAATGTACTGGAGAAAAGGGATTTATCCCATGGAATGATAAGGACCGAAGTAAGAAGCAAACATGCCGATTCTCATCTGGGGCATGTATTCCCGGATGGTCCAAAGGATAAGGGGGGGCTTAGATATTGTATAAATGGAGCTTCCTTAAGATTTGTTAAGAGAGAGGATATGGAGAAGGAAGGTTATGGAGAGTATTTAAATATTTTTGAATAGGAAGTTTTCATGTGGTAAAACGCCCATTAGGTAGTTTAAAACTACCTAATGAGCGGTTTAGTTTCACCTAATCTGCTTGATTAACCTTGTTAAAATTCTGTTACTAATTTTTCAATATATTCATTTCTCATTATAAATTTCATTAGAGGAACTCCGATTATAGTGACTACTACAAATTCAGATAACATAATCTGACCTGTAATTAAAAAAAAGTTAACCGGCTCAGTGGATAGAAACATAATCTCAAGTCCGATAATAAAGCTAAAGAAAGCAGGCCATATACTTGCCAAGTAGATATTCTTAGTCTTACTCATGGCAGTTAGAGCTAGGAAACTGGCAAGGCTTCCAAAGATTACATCAACAAGGCCAAAGGGACTGGCTATATTTGCAATTGCACAACCTATAGTTAAAGGTATTATATAGAAGGGATTGAAGAATGCCAATAAGGTCATCACTTCTGAGATTCTAAACTGCAAGGCCCCATAGGCAGGTAATGTTAATGTAAGTATGGCATATAATGCAGCAATGGCCGCTCCTCTAACAAGTCTGTTAGTTTTCATGTTTTTCACCTACCCCAAAGTCAGTATTGTTCCATAGTATTTCTATTTTATTCATATCTTCAAGATATGAATACTCTTCTTTAAACCAAGCTATAAGCTGTGGGTCAGCCTTAACAGGTGTGGTATTATTTACATAGATATTGATGCAGCCCCTTTTGAAGTGCTTGACCAATATATCTATGTCCTTGGAAATCATCTTTTTTGTCTGCCCCTTTACTCCAACCATAAGACAAATAGTATCGAAAAGACTGGCTACCTCTTCAGGGTCTTTGAAGTTTACTCCTTTTTTCAAGTACTTATTTCTAAATTCATGGTCAAAGGTTTCAATTCCACATTTAAATTTCACATCTGTTTCTGAGAAGTAGTCCTTGATTTCATTAAGCCTATGTGAATAGGTATAATGGCTTTCGAAGAAAAGTTCATCAATTTTCTTTTCTAATACTATGTCTTTTATATCCTGTAAGCTTTCCTTAGGTAATTCAAATACACTGGCGGAGTTTATGACCTCCAATTTCTTAAATTCCCCTGTTACATTTTTCAATACCTGATTGTTAAATTCAATCATGGCTTGCTCTTCTTTGCAATTATCATCTATATAATCGCAAAAAAAACATCGCCCCCATTTACATGGGTGCGATTTTAATAGTACGATTTCACGTGGATTCTTTTTCAAAATCCTGCTGTATCTTATCATTTTATCACTCCCTTGATTTTTTTAAAGTGGGTTCCAAGGAAACACTTACAAATATATAAATAGACCTCATTAATTTATCATCTTTAAACAACAATTGCAAGGATTTATGAGATGATTTTTAATGTTATTACTTTATTTGTTTGAATATACACATAAAATCGGATATAATGAGGTGTAGATGTACCCAACTTCTTAAATGAAGATGTTATTTATACCTGGAGAGGGTGGTATTGATGTCAATTTTAATAGAAAAGTGTAAAAAATTAAAGGAAGCTTCACATTTACTATCTGCAGTATCAACAAATGCTAAAAATACTGGGCTCCAACTAGTGGTAGATAGCCTAAGGAAGAATACTGCATATATATTATCAGAAAATGAAAAGGACGTTCAGGCTGCAAGGGCGACCGGTACCAAGGAAAGCCTTATTGACCGTCTTATGTTAAACGAAGCCAGAATAGAGGGAATCATTGAGAGCATAGATACTATTATTAAGCTAAAGGATCCCATTTGGACTAGTAAAGATGTTTGGACCATAGAGAATGGATTAACCATAAGTAAAATGACTGTACCTCTGGGGGTAATAGGTATAATCTATGAATCAAGACCTAATGTTACAGTTGATGCATTTGCCTTAGCATTAAAAAGTGGAAATTGTATCCTTTTAAGAGGAAGTTCGTCTGCAATTAACTCCAATAAGGCATTGGTTAAGACAATTAAAGAAGGTTTAAGGTCAAGTGACATAAGTGAGGATGTAATCCAACTTATAGAGGATACTAACAGAGAGGTAGTCAGGGAAATGTTAACCTTAAATGACTATATCGATGTAATAATTCCAAGAGGCGGGGCGGATCTAATTCGTTTTGTTGTAGATAATGCTACCGTTCCAACTATAGAAACAGGGGTTGGTAACTGTCATATCTTTGTAGATGAATCAGGGAAAATTGAAGATGCCATAAATATAATTAAGAATGCTAAGGTACAAAGACCCGGGGTTTGTAATGCTTGTGAAAAGTTATTAATACATGAGAATATAGCAGAAGACATATTGCCAAAGGTATATGAAGTTCTAAAGGATAAAGTTGAATTAAGAGGTTGCACAAATACTAGGAAGCTAATCGATGTAAATGAAGCAAGAGAAGAGGATTGGCCAATAGAGTATTTGGATTATATTCTTGGAATTAAAGTCGTATCGAATATAGATGAGGCTATCAGTCATATTCAAAAATATGGAACTAAGCACTCAGAATCAATTATTACAGAGAATTATACCAATGCCAATTACTTCTTGAGAAGAGTGGATGCTGCAGCAGTCTATGTAAATGCATCAACTAGATTTACCGATGGGGGTGTATTTGGCTTTGGAGGAGAGATGGGAATCAGTACTCAAAAGATCCATGCAAGAGGACCTATGGGAATTAACGAGCTTGTTACAGTTAAATATACAATAGTAGGCAATGGTCAAATTAGAGTATAGGGGTGCAATATGAATAAGAAAATTGGTTTTATTGGAACTGGAAACATGTCTTCTACTATTATTCGTGGACTTGTAGGAAATTTTGATGGTATAAACAAGTCCCTATATGTTTCCAATAGGTCTAGGGAAAAGGCGGAAAAACTTTGCAGTGAATTGGATATAAACCTTAGTGAAGACAACATAGACTTGGTCAAGACCTGCGATATAATCTTCTTAGGGATTAAGCCATTTATATATGATAAGGTTTTAAATGAAATCTCCTCACATCTGACAGAGGATAAGCTTATAGTGTCCTTAGCCGCCGGTGTATCAATGGAAGATGTGGGAGGATATTTTAATAATCCTACAAAGATAATCCGCATAATGCCAAATGTAGCAGTAAATGTTGGGGAAGGCATGATAGCTTTAAGTTCCAATGATAATGTAAGTATTGATGAGACGGATTTTATTGTGAATTTACTTAGTACAATTGCTCTAGTCGATAAAATTGAGGAAAATTTAATGGATGCTGTGACTACCATAAGCGGGTGTGGACCTGCCTTTATTGCCATGTTTGTAGAGGCATTGGCGGATGGAAGCGTCCTATATGGTATGCCTAGGGATAAGGCGTATATCTACGCCGCTCAAACCCTTATCGGTACAGGAAAGATGATGCTTGAAAAAAAATTCCATCCGGGTCAGATTAAGGACATGGTTTCATCCCCTAAGGGGGTAACCATAGAGGGAGTTTATGCACTGGAAAAAAGAGGCTTCAGAAACATCCTTATGGAAACAATAGAAGCCTGCAACAAGAAGATGGAAAAATAGGAAGAGGACATTGTCCTCTTCCTATTTTTTCATTAAAGTTTAGTAGAATACTGCTCTAAATTCCAAATCTCTGTAGCTACATCCTGATAGAATTCAGGCTCGTGGGATATCAAAAGGATCCCGCCCTTATAATCTTTCAAGGCTCTCTTTAGCTCATCCTTAGCATCTACATCCAGATGGTTTGTAGGCTCATCTAGAAGAAGTATATTTGTTTCTCTGTTTAATATCTTACATAATCTAACCTTAGCTTGTTCTCCACCGCTTAGTACCATTACCTTGGATTCAATATGGTTAGTAGTAAGACCACATTTAGCTAGAGCTGCTCTGACTTCATATTGAGTCCAGCCAGGAAATTCTTGCCAAATTTCCTCTATACAAGATCTATCATTC
>CAZTEN010000125.1:0-6343 GCA_964612495.1 uncultured Tissierella sp.
ACGCAGAAAAAGGATTTGGATTTATTACAACTGAAGAAGGAAACGATGTATTCGCACACTTCTCACAAATTCAAAAGGACGGTTTCAAAACTTTAGAAGAAGGTCAAGAAGTTGAATTCAATGTAGTTGAAGGACAAAAAGGTCTTCAAGCTGAAAATATCACTATAATCTAATTTAATCAAGCAAACTATTCACCTCTTAGATAATTCTAAGAGGTTTTCTTTTATGCTAATCTATGTTACAATAATAAGGAATATTGGTATAAACCTAAATTATTAGAGAAAGAGGTCCGGTTATGAGCGAAAATCAAATAGTTGCTATTTTAAATGGAAAAGAGATATCTAAAAATGACGTGCAAAACTTTATAAATGAAATTATGGAGCCTCATTTGGCGATGCAGTTCCAGTCTGGGGAAGGTATGCAAAGAGCAATAAATGAATATGTAAATCAAGAGCTTATGTATTTAGATGCAGTTGATTCAAATTTAGAAGCTGATAGTGATTTCCATAAGATTATAGAAATTCAAAAAAGAGGATTATTGAAGAATTATGCTATAAACAAGGTGGTCAGCAAGGCTACAGCAACAGATGATGAACTTCATGCATATTATGAAGATAATAAGGAAAAATATAAGAAACAAGCATTAGTTCAAGCTAGCCATATTCTTGTTGATGATGAAAGCAAGGCTAATGATATAGTAACAGAATTAAATGGTGGTCTTGACTTTGGAGAGGCTGCAAAGAACTATTCCTCATGTTCATCAAAAGAACAAGGTGGAAATCTTGGAGAGTTCTCAAAGGGACAAATGGTTGCTGAATTCGATTCTGCTGTTTTTGCAATGGAGGAAGGACAGGTTTCAGCTCCTGTAAAGACTCAATTTGGCTATCATATCATAAAGGTTACTAAGAAAACCCCAGAATCCATAAGCTCTTTCGAAGAGGTAGAAGATCAAGTAAATGGTGAAGTGATGAGAATTAAGCAACAACAGGTATATTTAGATAAGGTAAATGAACTAAAAGGAAAATATGAAGTTCAAATATTTTAGGACAAGAGTTGCAGTCTAGACCAGAGAAATCTGGTCTTTTTTTATTTGTATAAAAAACTTTCTAGCATTCCTAATATTTATCCATTATAGTAGATATAATAGTTTACTGGGGGGTAATATATAACCAGGCGAAGATATCCCTCACCTCTTAAACGATAAATCGTTGCGGTAGTGTGATGTCTTGCAAGCAAGACTTCTGATACCTAAGGTGGCGGGTACCTATTAAGTCAACAGGCGGTGTGTCTAATCACCCGCCTCGTTTCAGTGGTGTGATGAAATTGCTATGCAATTTCTTCTGTTACTTAAAAAAGAGTGGTTACTAAATTTAATATTGGGATAAAATTCCTTTAAACTTGGAAAACATAGGGAGGTAGCATGATGAAAAAATTACTCTTAACTATACTTGCATTATCTATAAGTATTTCATTAATTGCTTGTAAAAATGTTAAAAATGAGGGTCAAGATGAAATAGTCGAACAAAATAATAATGAGATTCCAAGTGAAGTAGATATAGATAAACTAGCAATTACGCAATTAGTTAAGGATTTTGGGAGCAAGCTACAGAATGTATCTCTTCTAAGCCCAACAGATATTTTACAAAAGAGCATCAAGGAAAACTATGGAGATTACCTATCCCAAAATCTCCTAAATGATTGGCTAGAGGATCCTTCAATTGCAATAGGTAGACTTACTTCAAGTCCATGGCCTGATCGAATAGAGGTAATAAGCATTGAAAAAGAATCAGAGAATTCGTATATTGTTAAAGGGGAAGTAATTGAAATAACTAGTGTAGAGATGGAAAATAACGAGGTAGCTGCAAGACAAGCAATAGAGCTTGTGGTAAACAAGGTTCACGGAAACTGGGTTATAGATAGTATAAGTACTAATCAATATGATACTGAAGTTGTAATCTATGAGAATAAAGAATTTGGATTTAACTTTAGCTTGCCATTAAGTTGGAAAGGTTACATTATAGTAACTGATAAATGGGAGGGCTTACCTATAGGAGATTCAGAGGCTATTAAAGACACTGAGACTGGACCTATAGTGATTATAAGACACCCTTTATGGACATCAGAGAAACCATATCAAGATATTCCTATTATGATATTTACTCATGAACAATGGGACTTGATTCAAGATGAAAAGTTAAGTCTTGGTGCTGCTCCTATTGGACCTAAGGAATTAGGGCGTAATAATGATTATATATTTGCTCTTCCTGCTAGATATAATTACGCTTTTCCCTTGGGATATGAAGAGGTTGAAAATATTTTAGAAAGTAATCCTCTTAAGCCAATTTCATAAATTAATATAGACAGGTATTAATAATTCTTAACATTTAAACAAAATTTATCAAACTCAATAAAGGATATAATGATGGTAATGATGATGGTGAATAATTGAGAGGAAAAAGATTATGAAAAAAATAGTTTTATTGATGATGTTGTTTTTTCTTACTGGATGTAGCAAAAATTTGGATGTTGAAAGTCCCAAAGTAACTTCTAAGGAAGTTATTACCACACAAAAGCAAAGTTATGTTAATCCTGAAGGTATGACGATACAAGAAAGATATATATTGCCTAAAAATTATACAAGGGTTGAGGTTGGGGAAAATAGCTTTGAGGAATTCCTTAGAAAGCAAAAGCTAAAGCCATACGGTGAGAAGGTACTTTACTACGATGGTAAGATAAAGTTTTCAGAGGGGGTTTATGATAGTGCTTTTGATGTAGATATAGGTGGGAAAAATCTTCATCAATGTGCAGATGCTATTATGCTTTTAAGAGCTGAGTATCTATATTCTCAAGAGCTATATGATAAAATAAATTTTAATTTTGTATCTGGATTTAAAGCGGAATATAAGAAGTGGATGGAAGGGTATAGAATAAAAGTTGAAGGAAATAATGCTAGTTATTATAAAGCCACTGAGCCTTCAAACAACTATGAATCTTTTAGGAAGTATATGGATATGGTATTTGCATACTCAGGAACTTTATCTCTGGAAAAAGAATTAGAAGGGGTTCATATAGATGATATGGAAATAGGAGATGTATTTATAATAGGAGATAGCCCAGGTCATGCAGTCATAATAGTGGATATTGCAATAAATGATAATGGTGAAAAAATATTTCTACTTGCACAGTCGTATATGCCAGCTCAGCAAACTCAGCTTTTAATAAATCCAATGGATGAAAGCATAAGCCCATGGTATTCATTAAATGGAAAAGATAAGCTAAGAACTCCTGAATGGACTTTTGAATTGAACCAGTTGAAGCGATTTGTGGATTAGTATGTAGTAAGGATTGCCGATGTTGGCAACATGGCTTAGCAAATTTTAAGGAAATATCATAATAGAAAGGAGATTTTTATGAAAATAGTTGTATTAGATGGCTATACATTAAATCCTGGAGACTTGACATGGGATGGATTGAAATCATTTGGAGATTTAGTTGTTTATGATAGAACTTCCTTTGACTTACAAGATGAGGAATTAATAATTAAGAGAGGCAAGTATGCAGATATAATCTTCACTAATAAGACGCCTCTAACAAGAGATATTCTAGAACAAATGCCTAATTTAAAGTTCATCGGAGTTCTAGCAACAGGATATAATATAGTGGATACCATAGCAGCTAATGAAAGAGGAATAGTAGTCAGTAATATACCTAGCTATGGAACTTCTGCAGTGGCTCAGATGACCTTTGCGCTACTTCTCGAATTATGTAATCACGTAGGTGCCCATAGTGAATCTGTGTTTAAAGGTGAATGGACTAATAATCCAGATTGGTCCTATTGGAAATATCCTCTAATAGAATTATCAAATAAGACTATGGGAATAATCGGATATGGCCGAATAGGCCAGGCTGTAGGCAAGATAGCTCAAGCCTTTGGTCTAAAGGTATTGGCCATGAGTAATAGTCCAAGACAAGAACTTGAAAGCGAGAATATGAAATATGTTGTATTAGATGAACTTCTTTCAAAATCAGATATAATTAGCTTACATTGTCCCTTAGTGGATTCAACTATGGGCATAATCAATAAAGATAATATAAACAAGATGAAGAAAAACGCCATACTTATTAATACTGCAAGGGGGCAGTTGGTAATAGAGGAACATCTAGCCGATGCCTTAAATAAAGGTAGGATATTAGGAGCAGCTTTGGATGTAGTTTCAAGTGAACCAATAAAATCAGATAATCCTTTATTAAAGGCTAAGAATTGTATTATTACCCCTCATATTGCATGGGCTCCAAAGGAATCTAGGGAAAGGCTCATGAATATAGCTATAAGAAACTTAAAAGCATATTTAGACGGAAAGCCGATTAATGTTGTAAATTGATGGTCTAAGAGAGGAGCCAAGTATTATGCCGCATATTATAGTAAAACCATACCCAGGTAAAACTGAGAAACATATAGAATCCTAAACCTATATTTAAGATTAAGCCAAATATAAGCTCTAATGCAGTTATTATAAGTGCAGATATTAATTGTTGTTTCCATAAAGGCATTTTAAGGGATGTGTTTTTAATAAGATTAGCAAAATTAATTGCAATTTCATAAGAAGTAGAAAAAGGAGCTTTTATCTTTTGATAAAAAGTGTTAATATAAAACATATTGATAACTATTTATCAAGCCCTTTGTGGGCATATGGTAGATTAGGACAACCTCATGAAGTGGCAGATGTTGTTTCTTTCTTGCTAAGCGATGAATCTTCCTATATTCATGGCGCTGTTATTTCCATTTTTTATACACATATCTGATAATTGGAAGTGACCATTTATGCCAGCTGTAAGTTGAGCAGAAAGCATGTTTAAAGCTATGTCTCTATCCTTATCTTCATCAGTATCACTACCATCTAAAAAGTCATCAAACCATGCCATGTAATAACCTCCTATTCCATATTTACTTTATTTACAAAATTGTGCATTTCCTCAATACTTGCTTTTTTTGAGTTTAGAGTATTATTTATAAAGCTTTTTAACTTTGGATTGCTAACCATATTTAAACTAGTTTGCATACTTTTAAAACCTAATATTGAGTTGCTCATTAATTCACGTAATTGTATAGTTTCATGTGGTGCTAACCTTGTGTTATCGTTCATTATAATTTTCACCTCCATATTTAGTATCTTTATTTAAATTGTTTCTATACAAGTTTTTTATCCTTTTTTCTTCAATAGTCATGTCTAATAGAAAATTACTAGCTAAGTATTTAGTACTAATATATAAGGGTATAATAGTATTAATTATTATTTCCTATTAGAAAATTAAGGAGGATATATGTTAAATTAATTAAATATTAGAATTTTTTCGAAAGGAGGTTCAATCTATGATAGATGCAATTAAAATGAAGACCTCAAAAAGAACTATTATCTTGATAATACTAGTTATCATAGCATTATTATCAAGGCTCTATGTAGCAAATGCAGTAACAGCACCTGATTATAATGCTGCAACCTTAGAATCCTTGGATGATAAAAAAGTTACAGTATTAAAGCTAGCAGCAACTGCTGCTGCATCCTCAACAGCTTTATCCTTGATACCAGGAGATGTAGCAATGCCAATTGCTAATCAAATTGCTGAATTAACTCCTTATTTTATTATTATTTTAGGTGCAATTTTACTGGAGAAGATGTTAATAGGGGTAGTTGGTTATATATCATTTGCCTATATAATTCCTTTTGCTTGCCTCTTGGGAATTTCTTATTTGTATTTTAAAAATTATGTATTAAGAAATCTTGCCATTAAACTAGGTATTTTTGCAATTGTTTTCTTTGTTGCAATTCCAGTTGGCATAAAAGTAAGTGACTTAATTTACGATTCATATAAAGCCTCAATAGAACAAACCCTTGAAACTGCTAATCAAAATAAAGAATATATTGAAGAAAAGAAAAAAGATATAACCGAAAAGGATAAAAATCTGATGGATAAAATTGGGGGTTATATATCTAACTTTACTTCTAACATAGGAAGTAACATAACTGAAATGATTAAGAAGGGAGAAGACACTCTTAGTGCCTTCTTAGATGCAATTGCTATTCTTATTATAACATCATGCGTTATCCCTATAGTTGTAATACTAATTTTTGTTTTGATTCTTAAAATACTATTCACTTCCGATGGTAGTGGAATATTAGCAATTTTTCAGACAAAAAGTTGGGATCCTAAACGCAATGAATAAGTTTACAATGATTGGAAATGAACCACTCAGCAAGTGAAGATTTGAAATGGAAAAGGATGAAATCTAATGGAGGATATATATAAAGAATATGGTGAGTATTTCTACGTTCCTATGACTCAA
>CAZTEN010000126.1:0-1780 GCA_964612495.1 uncultured Tissierella sp.
TTACTTTTGATAACTATTTGGAGTTCGATAGAGAGTTAAATTTTCCGGATGAAAAAAGTGAAAAGTTGGGAAATATAATCCTTAAGGTAATAAATAAGGACTTTAAATGGAATCTATTCTTTAAAATTTTGTTTGATATTGAAACAGGAAGCAATTCAGATTATTTCGAGTGCTTTTTAGTTTTTTTATTAGATAGATTGGAGAATGAGATTAAAATACAAGTTGATAGAAATGTCTTTAATGAAGAAGACAGATATAAAATGGAGGATGAATATAGGGAAATTTTTTTTAATACCTTTGAAGAAAAAACTGATATTGACCTGATTAGCATATGTCATCTAAGGGATTTGTTTGAACAAAATTATTAGAAAGTACACCTATTAGAGGTGGGAGGTTTAAAATGAATATTCAGTACAAGATCAAGAACTCATTAATAAATTTAAGAAAAAGCATTGAAAGATTTCCAATAACCATTCTGGCTTCTACAGTACTGGCTATGCTCTTAATTTATCAAATAGAAGTATCTTCCAGACTTACAGGTGAAGAACAGGAAACCCTCATTAGGATTACTATGCTTGTAGGCTTAGGCATTGTTCTATCCTTAGTAATAGGACTACTACTAGAGAGATTTCCTAAGGGAATAGGGATAAAAGCAGGATCCTATATACTAGGTGGTGTGTTTTTAATAGGATACTATTTTATGCTTTTAAAGGATATAAACATGGTTTCCGCCACTCGATATTTTGCTACTGTGATCTTCTTAATAATAGCAGCATTCTATGTACTAAAACTTAAGCACGATATCAATTATGAAGTCTTTGTTATTAAGGTGTTTTTTGCCATATTTTTAACATTGCTTTATTGTGGAGTTTTATTCGGTGGAATAGCAGCTATTTTAGGAACAATTGATGGCTTATTTGATGTTAATATTGATGAGAATTATTATTACTATACTTTCCTAATAGTTGCTTTTATCTTTGGAGCATCCATGTTTCTCTCCAAGGTTCCTGAAAGGGATGAAGACTTCTTGGATTACAACTATCCTAGGTCTCTAAAGGTACTACTAGCTTATATAGTAATACCTCTAATATCGATTTATACCTTAATATTATATGTATATTTTGTAAAGATTTTAATTCAATGGGAATGGCCAAAGGGATTAGTATCACACCTAGTAATTTGGTATTCAGCTGTTAGTGTTGGGGTAATATTCTTAGTTACACCTGTATTGGAAGAGAACAAGTTTGCAAAAGCCTTTAGGATGATTTTTCCGATAGCAAATCTACCTATTTTAATGATGATGTATATGTCTATTTATCAAAGAATTAATCAATACGGTATTACAGAAAACAGATATTATATAGTCTTGTTTGGACTTTGGATAACAGCTATGATGCTGTATTTTATAATAAAGAGACCATTGAAGAATATAATAATACCCATATCCCTATCTATAATAGTGTTGGTATCAGTTTATGGACCTATAAGTAGCTATAGCATATCAAAAAAGAGTCAAAATAATAGATTTAATAAGCTATTAAGTGATAATGGAATGCTTGAGAATGGCAATATTATCTCTAATCCTGACCTTAGCTTAAATGACCAAGGGGAGATTAGCAATATAATAAACTACTTTATGTCTAGTCACTCCTTAGAGGATTTGAAGTTATTGCCAGAGGATTTTAAAATAACGGAAATGGAAAATATATTTGGATTTAAATTTAGAGATTATGACCCAGCAAGTGGTAACAGAAGTTACTTTGGATATTATACAGAAACC
>CAZTEN010000126.1:1790-6331 GCA_964612495.1 uncultured Tissierella sp.
AGATTTTTAATCTCTTTTACTAAATCTGTTGAATCTGTTGATTTCGATATTTGGTAGCTACTTTCCATGCTATTCGTGTTTTCATGGGTTGTCTTTTTTGTATTATTACAGGATATGATTACTACCTTATGATGTCATCTTGGAATAATGCTACGGTTAAAGCCGGTAATCTAGATGTTAAGTTTGACAATTCTGGTAAATCCATCCTAGTATCAGAGAATAATTCAGTCTTAATAGGTGTAGATATAAATGAACTAGCATTTGAAATCCATGATAAGAAGAATATCCAAATGGGAGAATTTAAATCAAGTGAGAAACTTGAGGATATGACTTTTATAAGGGAAAATGATAATATAAGGCTTAAGATAATATTCACCGGTATCAACGGAAAAATAGATATATCTACAGGTGAGGCAGTAGTAGAAAATGCTGATTATATTCTCCTCATTGATATTAAATAATTATGATTTGTTCAGATTTGAAAAGGCGAGCTTAGCTCGTCTTTTACATTTCTATTAAAGGTTCATCAGAAAGGTAAAATTTCATGTAGAAATTTCATAATAAATGGGTATTTAATAATTAAAGAATTTAAGAAAGGGTGTTTGAATTGATTAAAGTTGAATTGGAGATAATTAAACAGGCCATAATAAATGAGGTTGAAGGGTATGAATTCTATAAGTTAGCTTCAGCACATGGTGGAGGTGCAGGTAAAGAGGCTTTTATGGAGCTTGCTAATGAAGAGTTAAAACATATAGAGTATCTTAATAAGCTATTTAATCAGATAAAAGATACTAAGGATCATGACTTTGAACTTGCCTTTGAAGCGGATCCGCCTTCACCTGATATTTATAAATGGAACAAGGTGAAGGACTTATCCTCATTGGCCATGTCTGTCTTTAGTATAGGAATGCAGATGGAAAAGGATGCCATTCTTTTCTATCAAAACGCTAAGGAGACTACAAATATTAGTGCAGCAAAAAAATTATTTGATATCTTAATAAAATGGGAGAAGGTTCATTTGGACCAATTTACCTCTCAATTTAATTTGTATAAGGAAGAATGGTGGAATGAACAAGGATATGCTCCATTTTAAATTTGCGAGGTGAAAATTTTGAAAAATATATATTTAGCTGGAGGATGTTTCTGGGGTGTAGAAGAGTACTTTTCACGAATAGATGGAGTAGTGGATACAGAGGTAGGCTATGCCAACGGATACTCTCCTAATCCAACATATAAGCAGGTGTGTACAGGTCTAACAGGTCATGCTGAGACTACTTATGTAGTATACGATGAAAGTAAGGTAACTCTAGAAGAATTATTACACAGATTTTTTAGAATAATAGATCCAACCCTTTTAAATAGACAGGGAGGAGACATTGGAAGTCAGTATAGAACCGGTATCTATTATAAAGATTCTACTGATTTTGAGATTATAAAGAAGGTAATAGAGGCAGAGCAAAGAAAATATAGTAAACCAATAGTTACTGAGGTTGAGGAGATTAAATCATTTTATTATGCTGAAGATTATCATCAGGACTATCTAAAGAAAAATCCAGGTGGATATTGTCATGTGAATATGAATGCATAAAAAATATGAAGAAGTCTAAAGGATAATTCCTTAAGGCTTCTTTTTGTGGTAGAATGGTATAGTTATTAAATTGAGATTGGACGAGACTAATGAAAAAGCTACCATTATTTAAAAAAGTATATATTGAAATTACAAATTTGTGTAACTTAAAATGTGAATTTTGCCCTACAACAAATAGAAGCCCAAGATTTATGATTATAGAAGAGTTCAAGGAAATCCTTAATGAGGTGAAAAACTATACTGACCATATCTACCTTCATATTAAGGGTGAACCTCTCATGCACCCGAACATTGGTGAATTCTTGGATATTGCAAATGAGAACGAGTTATATGTAAATCTAACAACCAATGGAACCCTGATAGAAAAGTGCAGAGAAGTTCTATTAAACAAAAGATCCTTAAGGCAGCTCAATATTTCTCTTCACAGCCTAGACCAGAATCAATGGTATTTTAATCAAGAAGACTATATGGATAATATTCTGGATTTTATTGAGGAGGCTAAGGATAATAAAATTATCATAGCTCTTAGGCTTTGGAATCTTTCCTCTCAGAAAGAGGATAATCTCCAAAAGAATGGTTATATACTAAATAGGCTTGAAGAAACCTTTAATCTGGATTTTAGTCTAATTGAGGAACTCAAGACAAAACGCGGTATAAAATTACGTGAAAGACTTTATCTTAATCAGGATATGGAATTTATCTGGCCATCATTGGACAATGATATCTATGAAGAAAAAGGCTTTTGCTATGGCCTAAGAGACCAGCTTGGCATATTAGTAGATGGTACAGTAATCCCCTGTTGTTTAGATGGAGAGGGAATAATAAGCTTGGGTAATATTCATAAAGCATCATTAGAAGAAATTCTTCATAGTCAAAGAGCACTTGATATATATAATGGCTTTTCTAATCGTAATGCAGTAGAAGACCTTTGTAAGAAATGTGGCTATAGGAGTAAATTTTGCAGCTAGAAATCCTAAATAATTAAATAATATTCATAAAGTTGACACTATATATTGGGTAATGGTATTATGAATTAGACAATATATAGTGTTTTTAATGCAATAAAATAATTATAGAACAGAGAATTAAACAGGGGGCAGAGATGATAACTAAAATTAAGAAAAGAGATGGTAGAGAAGTACCTTTTAATATAGAAAAAATTGCAAATGCAATATTCAAAGCTGCACAGGCAGCAGGGGGGCAGAACTACAATATATCCATGAATCTAGCTGAGAAGGTAATAAGCCTTTGTGATGAAAAGTATAAGGGCCAGGTGCCGGGCGTAGAGGATGTTCAGGATATGGTGGAGAAGGTCCTCATAGAGGAAGGGCATGCCAGGACAGCCAAAGAGTACATATTATATAGAGCTGAGAGAAGCAGAATAAGAAATATGGACACTAGGCTTATGAAGGTGTTTGAAGACCTTACTTTTAAGGAAGCCAAAGATAACGATATTAAGCGTGAAAATGCCAATATCAATGGGGACACAGCTATGGGGACTATGTTAAAGTATGGTTCTGAGGGTGCCAAGGAATTCTATGATTTATTTGTATTGAATCCAGACCATTCATCTGCACATAAATCAGGTCAGATTCATATTCATGATCTAGACTTCTTAACCCTTACTACTACTTGCTGTCAAATAGATATAGTAGACTTATTTAAAAATGGCTTTAGTACAGGACATGGTTTTTTACGTGAGCCACAGGATATTAGCTCTTATTCTTCTTTGGCATGTATTGCTATTCAATCAAATCAAAACGATCAGCATGGAGGACAGAGTATACCTAATTTCGACTATGGTATGGCAATAGGTGTAAGAAAGACATATAAGAAGTCCTATAGGAACAATCTAAAAAGAAGTATTGAGCTTGTAGTAGATGATGTGGATTTAAACGGGAATTTAGATTATATATTCAATATGCTGGAAAAGGATTACGATTTAATTCCAACTATGGCTGAAAATGAGATTTATTTAAAGAAGGAAGCAGAATATCTTCAAGAGCTATTAAACGATGAAGATATAGTGAACAAGGTTCAAGACTTTGCTCTTAAAAATGCATATTTTGATACGGATAAGAAAACATTTCAAGCTATGGAAGCTTTAGTTCACAACCTAAATACTATGCACTCCAGAGCAGGAGCCCAGATTCCTTTTAGCTCAATTAACTACGGAACCGATATTTCACCTGAGGGTAGAATGGTTATCAAAAATCTACTTCTTACAACTGAGGAGGGCTTAGGCAATGGGGAGACTCCAATATTCCCTATACAAATATTCAAGGTTAAGGAAGGCATCAACTACAATAAAGAAGATGTAAACTATGATTTATTTAAACTTGCCTGTAGGGTTAGTGCTAAGAGGCTATTTCCAAACTTTGCCTTTATAGATGCACCATACAATTTAAAGTATTATAAAAAAGGTCAACCAGAGACAGAAATTGCATATATGGGCTGTAGGACCAGAGTAATTGGAAATGTCCATGATGAATCTAGAGAGGTAGTAACAGGTCGTGGAAATTTAAGCTTTACAACCATAAATTTACCTAGAGTTGGTATTGAAAATCAAGGTAATATAGAAGGTTTTTATAGGCAGCTTGACGAAACTATAAATTTAGTCATAGCCCAACTGCTTGAACGTTTTGAAATCCAAGCCAGCAAAAAGGTATTAAACTATCCATTTTTAATGGGTCAAGGCATTTGGATGGATTCCGATAAGCTTAAGGATGAAGATAATATAAGAGAAGTCTTGAAACATGGAACATTATCCATAGGCTTTATAGGTTTAGCAGAATGTCTTAAGGCTTTAACAGGAGAACATCATGGGGAATCAGAAAATTCACAAGCCCTGGGATTAGAGATAATAGGCCATATGAGAAAGAGAATGGATGAAATATCTCAGCAGTACAAGCTGAACTTCACTCTAATAGGAACGCCTGCAGAAGGTTTATCC
>CAZTEN010000127.1:0-6280 GCA_964612495.1 uncultured Tissierella sp.
CGGCTCCCTTGTAGAGCATTAACTTAAATTCTAAGTCTTCTAAGCAAAGTCTACCTACTGAATCTGTTTCAATATAGTCTGTTTTGTAATTTTCTCGCCAAGGCAACATATTTGAATGGTGTTCCATGTATGTAATTAATACTACTTTATTCTTTAAGTATTCCTTAAGTCTATAGGACAATTTATTTATGCATTCAGTTGTGTTCTTTAGGAATATTACTGTGTGGTAGGATTCATCGCCATTAACAAAGTCCAGTACAGCTTTTCTTCCGTTTTCATAAATAGTTGATGAAATTTCTGACTTTAATCCGCCCCCTCTATGAACTGATGAATAGTATGGAGAAAAGTTTTTGATTGTGTCTATAACTGAATTAAGGGGAGGGGTAGTAGCAGCATTATCGAAGTTTATAAAAGCTCTATCTTCTCCATTAGGGAGTTTCACTAAAGTATCGGTGCCTGATACTAAGGTTCTCAACATAATATCACCCTTTATTAGATTCTAGTATTATTTTATTAGATATCCAATAAAGGGTGAAAACAACTTTTCCTACTAATCCTCTCTTCTATAATTTTTCATTACTTGAGCAAAGATTTCAGCTGAAGTTGGAGGAGTATAGGTAATAGAATTAGCTCCTGCATCTATAGTTTCAAGTATGGTTTCATCAGTAGGTCCTCCTGTAGCGATTATGGGGAGTTCCTTGCCATATTCAGACCTTATTTGTCTTACGATATTAGCAGTATTTGCTCCACCGGATATATTAAGTATACTTACTCCTGCATTTAGTTTAGCCCTGTAGTCATCTTTAAGGGAAGCTATAGTTGAGATTATAGGAATATCAATAGCATTCCTCATCTCCTCAATTACATCTAAGGCTGTGGGAGCATTGATGACAACCCCGTATGCCCCTAACAACTCTGCCTGAAGGGCTATGGCAACAGCCCTTTTACCCGTAGTAAGCCCTCCTCCTACACCTGCAAAAACAGGGACCGGTGCTACCTCCAGTATTGACTGGATAATGGATAGTTGTGGGGTAAATGGGTAAACTGCAATAATTGAGTTGGCATTATTATTCTTAATAATGGCTACGTCAGTAGAAAACAATAGGGATTTTATTCTTATGCCAAGGATTTTTATGCCGCTAGCTTTATATATTACTTCGGGGACTTGAACCGACCTGGATCTAAGTTGGGATTTAACTTCGGGTATATATTTTTCTTTTTCCATAAGGCGCCTCCTTCATGTAGTATTACCTTTATTAATATTATTTACCCTTAGAG
Source organism: uncultured Tissierella sp. (assembly GCA_964612495.1). Classification (GTDB taxonomy): domain Bacteria; phylum Bacillota; class Clostridia; order Tissierellales; family Tissierellaceae; genus Tissierella_B. The sequence goes on from CAZTEN010000127.1 coordinate 1,279, forward strand.
TTATAAATCAAGCAAGGATTTTAAATTTTAAAATTTTGTGGTGAAGTATTAATATGGGGTATAGTTAATATGAAATAGAGAGGAAGTGGTCTTATGAAGTTAATATTAGTTAGACATGCTAAAGCTGTGACTAGAGAAGTTGACATGGAATTATTAAGACACGGAAAAATCACTGGGATGGACTTGGATATAGACGACTCCTTAAGAGAGTTGACAGAGGAAGGAATCAATGAATTTATAGAATCAATTAATTCCATAAGCAACCTATTAAGTCACTTAAAGAAGCCAATAATTTGGTCAAGCTCCTTAGTCAGAGCAGATCAGACTGCAAGAATTATAGGAGAGGCTTTGGGCATTAAAGATATATCATATTTCAATTTTTTAGCTAATGGAGACTTTAATGAATTCAAAAATGAGCTATTAAGCCAGGATAAGGATTCAACCATAATCGCAGTAGGGCACCAACCTTATCTAAGCGATTGGGTAAGTAGCTTATTAAAAGAAGATATGGAATTTAAGAAGGGTCAAATAGTATCTATAAAATTAGAAGTAGAAAATTTGGAAGATGGTGCATTGGAATGGGTCAAGCTACCTAATAAACAAATCAAGTACTATGAAATTCCTACTATAAAAAAAGGTGCTTTTTCACATGATCTTAAGGAAGTTGCAGCTTATTATATTCAAAGGATATTGATAATGAGGGAAAACTTCATTAAAAATCCGGCAGATACTCTTGCAGCCCATCAATTTAGGGTTAGCATAAGAAGTCTTCGTTCAATTATCTCCTTTATAAAAGTGTATTTTGATACTGATAAGTATGAAGAATATCAAGATATATTAAGAAAGATGGCTCAAAAATTCTTATACATCAGGCAATTCGACGTTATCATAGGAGAATGGGAGGATATTTTACAAGAGAATCAGGAATACTTATGGAATAGAAATGTTCTACATCAATTGTTAAAAGATGAGAGATTTAAGGAAGAGAAGTTGGTCTATGAATGGATGATAAACGAAGATATTTCAATGGTTCTATCCCAAATATTATCCTGGGTTAGGGCTTTTGATGATGGTTTGGAACCTGAAGAGGTGGAGAATTATTTTGAAAAAAGGCTTAATAAAAATATAAACAGGGTAAACAGAGGAATAGATTCAGTGGATTATAGCCAGCTAAAAGAGGTCCATGCCTTGAGAATCAAATGTAAGAAGGCTAGGTATATCTTAGAAAATCTAGAAAACACTAAGAAAAATATAAGGCTTGCAAAAAAATATAAATCATTACAAGATGATTTAGGTTTGATTTGTGATACAATGGTTAATAAATCCTTTTTAGACAAACTTGTCCTTAATAATAAGATAGATGGGCTTGAATATGAAGTGGGAATTTTTATAGGTTATGAGATAAAACAAGCATCAAATGTTGTGGCTAGGTTGCAAATTACCACATAGAGGTGAAATTATGAGGAAGGAATATATTGAATATTTAAAGGACCTACCAATAAATATTTATCTTGCCAATGTTATGGAATACCCATTTCATTGGCAAGATTGTATTGAAATCCTATTTGTCCTAAAGGGGACCATAACTCTTGGGGTAGAAACCGAAACTTATACTCTTGTTGATAGGGAAATTGAAATTATTAATCCTAATGAGGTATATCGTATCGAATCAAATGATCCTGATAATCTTGTTCTTATTTTAGATATAGATCCTAATTTCTTTGAAAGATATTATGATGATGCGAAGGATACCTTCTTCTATACGGATTCCTCAGAGAATAATGTTCAGGAAGGAGAAAGGTATTATGTTTTAAGAAGGTTTATATCTATCTTGCTCTATGAAGTAGTCTCCAAGTTAGACGATTATGAGGACCAAATAGAAGAAAGCCTTCTTGATATGATGTATCATCTATTAAATAATTTTCACTACCTTTTCTATGAGGAGGAAAGCCTTAAGGGAGATGAAATGCAGCTTGAGAGATATCACAGGATTACTAAATACATTAACAATAACTATATGAATAAGGTTAGCCTCCAAGACATAGCGGATAAGGAATATCTAAGTGTTCAATACCTTTCTTCTAAGCTTAAGGATGTATTTGGTCATGGTTTCAATGAATTTCTAAATCAGATAAGAGTTGAAGAGTCTACCAAGCTACTATTGGATTCAAATATGAATATAAGTGAAATATCTGAAGAAGTAGGGTTTTCTCATGTAAGATATTATAATAAGCATTTTAAATTGAATTATAATTGTAGCCCTATGCAATATAGAAAAAAGTATAAGGTTACTGAAGCCCAGCTTGAGAAGATGAAGAAGATTAGCTATTATAAATTATCGGAGGGGCTTCAATATATAACCCAATATGTGGAGGACTATGAGAGATACAACTATGATAATAAGATTCTAAAACTGGACATAGATTTGGAAAGGCAATCAATTGCACATTTTGAAAAACCGAATCTTATTGACCTTGGTGATATATCCCTTCTATTAGAAGAGGAAAATATGAGAATATTAAAGGAAGTTCAAAAGCAAATTGGATTTAAGTATGCCCTTATAAATAAACTATTCTCAAATGATATGGATATATATAGGGGAAAAGACCATAAATTTATAAACTGGACCAGGGTTGAAAATATCTTGGACCTTATAAAACGGATGAAGCTTATCCCATTAATCAATACAAAGGGAGTGGAAGGCCGTATTATTGAGGATTTCATCCGGTATTTTTCCAATGTATACGAAGATGATGTAGAAGGGTGGCTCCACTTCGACCTTAATGAATTTAAGCCTTACTTTCTCATAGAAAAGGCAAGCTCACTTTATGATACCTTATATATGGTTCCGTTTTTAATCTACTCCTATGCCTTTGAAGATAAGAGGATTGTACTAAATCTAGTAGACGAAATTACAAAGGAGACCATTTTAACTAATGATACCTTCTTTGGCGGAGATGGAATATTCACATCAAATCATCTCAATAAGCCGTCATTCTATGGTTATAAGTTTCTATCCTTGCTTGGAGAAGAGATTATTTACAGGGGAGAGGGTTATATAGTTGCTAAGTCGGATACCGGATATCAGATATTACTCTTTAATCCTACTGAGATTTCAGAGGAAGTAATCTATGGAAAACCTATTCAGGAGAAGCTTAGGGAGATAAAAATTTCTTTAAATATATTCAATATGGAAGGGGATTTTCAGATAACTAAATATGATTTAAATAAAAATTATGGCTCTGTATATGATAAGTGGATAAATCTTGGTTCTCCTGAAAGAATAGATAATATTCATTGGGATCTTTTAGATGAATATGTTCAGCCCAATATATCCTTTTACTTTGGTAAAAAATCTAATGTATTTAACGTAGTTACTAAAGTTAGTCCCTATGGAGCAGTGCTGTTCACCCTAAATACGGCACAAAACCCTTAATAAAAAAGGTATTATTTTAAGATTTTTGAAAATATACATTTAATGTAAATCGTAAAATTGTACTTTAATTGCCTTAATCCGGTGAATGAATTAAAACCTTCATAATGATAAGATTATTTTATCAAATGGAGGTTTTATTATGAGCGAAACAAAAATATTCGCAGAAGAGAAGATTGGAAAGCTATTATTTAGATTTTCCATACCTATTATATTTGCTTATCTCATAGCTGAATTATATGGTATTGTTGACACAATATTTATTGGAAGAGAAGTTGGTTCATTTGGAATTGCAGCATTGGTTCTGGTATTTCCTATACAGAGGATAATATATGCCATTGCATCTATGATATCTATTGGAACTTCAACTGCTTTTGCAAGATTAAATGGAGAAGAGGATGTTAAAGAATCAAGGAATGTACTTATGAGCGGCTTCACATTATCATATTTAGTTATGAGTGTAATAGTTGTGGCTGTACTATTATTCTCTGATAAAATACTTGTTTTACTTGGAGCAAGTGAAGCTATACTGCCCCTAGCAAAACAATATCTAAGCTTGATTATATTCGGTAGCGTTTTCTTAAGTATGACATTATTTATATCAAATGTAATGTATGCAGTAGGTAATAGCAAGATATCCGTAATAAGTACGCTCATAGGAGCTATGGTAAATATCCTAATAAATTTTATTTTAGTAACTCACTTAGGTTTAGGAGTATTAGGAGCAGGAATATCCACGGCCATATCCCAATTGGTGGGTTTTATCTATGCATATTATCATTATAGGAAGATAAAGAAGAAATACAAGATTGGATTTGGATTTAAACTGGATAAGAGGATTATTCAATCTATACTCCTAGTAGGGGTATCTGCATTAATAGTAGATGCTGATGATGGATTCTTGATGGCAGTATTAAATAAACTCTTAGGCTCAACTATTGGAGATGGAGGAATAGTAGTACTTGGTGTAGTATCAAAGGTCTATATGTTCCTATTTATAGGGATGATTGGAGTTGCCGTAGCTATGCAACCAATAGCAGCCTATAATATAGGTGCTAAGAATTTTAAAAGGCTTAAAGAAATAATGAAGAAGACTACAAAATATGCCTTTTTAACTTCTTTAGCAATATGGGCTATTCTGTTTATCTTTGCACCACAGCTTATAGGCATATTCGTTACGGATAATGCAGTGATAAATGAATCCGTAAAGGCTTTTAGGATAATGATAGCAGTCTTCCCCCTAGTAAGCATTTATTATGTATCTATTTATTACTTCCAGGCAATGGGAAAAGCAAAAACATCATTATTAATTTCTGCATTAAGACAGATAATACTAATGATACCAATTTCAATTATACTGGTTAAAGGATTTAATCTGGGGGCTATGGGAGTATGGCTCACCTACCCAATATCGGACTTCCTTGCAAGTCTTGCATCCTTTATGTTAATTAGAAATGAAGGACTGGAGCTAAATTTGAAGTTAAAGAAGCAACAGCTTGAAAGAGAAAAACTTGCTAAAAACTTAATACTAGAATAATGCAAACACAAAGCCCTGATAGTTTATAAAAT
>CAZTEN010000128.1:0-6178 GCA_964612495.1 uncultured Tissierella sp.
GATTATATCCCTCTAGTTGGGAAATATGTAATGAATCCTTTGACCTTGCAGCAGAGAATTTTACTGCAACAACTATTAATAATATAATAACGACAATATCCATGATAACCTCCATTTATTATTCAATATACATATGATAATCTACATAAAGGCATTTAAGACAGCGATAAACCTATAATATTGATCTAGATAAGAATAATGACCCGCTCCTTCAAATACTACAAGTCCACTATCCTTTATTTGACTATCCATAATCTTAGCCATATATAGAGGTGTAGCATCATCCTTATCACCCCATATTATCAGGGTTGAAGCCTTTATGTCCTTTAAAAGTGGTCTTAGGTTTTCGTTTACTACCTTTACTAAGATGCTTCTCATTACTCCGGACGCATCCCTATAGTCATCAGAGCCAAATTTTTTATAGAAAGCTTCTATCCTATTCTCATTCTTTATCCAGAAGAACAAATTTCTGTAAATAAATTTCAGTGTCTTAAAGCTATAAACTTTTATGTAGTATTTTAATCCTCGCTTAGGAATCAGTCCTGCACTATCTATAAGGACTACTTTATCCACTAGGTCAGGATATTTGGCACTTAGAATTATAGAAAGCTTTCCTCCAAAGGAATGCCCAATAAAAGATGCCTTTTCGATTTTCAATTGTTTCATAAATTCTCTTACTATCTCTGCATATTTGAAGGAGTCAATAACATCCTTTGGCTCGCTGGATTCCCCAAAACCCGGTAAATCTATGGCATATACCTTGTACCTATTATTTAATATATTTATAATAGGTCTGACGGTATTTATGTTTGCTCCCCAGCCATGTAGGATAATAACAGGGCTACCTTCTCCTTCCTCTATATAATTTATATCAATATCCTGGATTTTTATTTCCATATGTACCTTCCTTGTAATATTCTTTCTCTAGATATAAGAAACGAGGAATAAATCACCTCGCTATATATTATTCATATTTTTTGATTATATCACATTCAGAGGTATTTATACAGTATTTTAATGGAGCAAATAGATATGAATTGGATTAGGTCATAAAAAAATCCCTCTTAAGAGGGATTTTTTTATGAAATCTTTAAGTATCGGAAGCAATTGCCTCACACCACTTAAACAAGGTGGAATATCTTCACCTTGTTAAAACAATATGCCGTTGTATGTTATGAATAATTCTGCGAAAACTACAGCTACAATTGTCATTAGTTTAATAAGGATATTAAGTGAAGGACCTGATGTATCCTTGAATGGGTCCCCAACAGTATCTCCGGTAACTGCTGCCTTGTGAGCCTCGCTACCTTTTCCGCCATGATTTCCTTCTTCAATGTATTTCTTAGCATTGTCCCAAGCACCACCGGAATTACTCATGAAAATAGCCATCAAAACACCTGTAACTAATGAACCTGCTAGCAATCCACCTAAAGCTTCTGTTCCAAGAAGAACACCTATTACTACAGGTACTACTACTGCAAGTAATCCAGGAAGAATCATTTCCTTAAGTGCTGCAGTTGTACTGATATCAACGCATCTCTTATAGTCCGGTTTTTGAGTTCCTTCCATGATTCCAGGCATGTTTTTAAACTGTCTTCTTACTTCTTCAATCATACTATATGCCGCTTTACCTACTGCAGACATAGTCAACGCTGAGAATAGGAATGGAAGCATACCACCTATGAATAGTCCTGCTATTGTTGTAGGATTTGTTAAGTCTATTCCATCAAGACCTACTGCCTGAGTATATGAAACGAATAATGCCAGTGCTGTTAAGGCCGCTGAACCTATTGCAAATCCCTTACCAACTGCAGCAGTAGTATTTCCAACTGAGTCTAGCTTATCAGTAATTTTTCTTACTTCTTTTGGAAGGTTGCACATTTCTGCAATACCACCTGCATTATCAGCTATAGGACCATAAGCATCTACTGCTATAGTCATACCAGCTGTTGAAAGCATACCAACTGCAGCAAGAGCTATACCATATAACCCTTTAATTGCATCAGCTGTTCCGCCTGAAGCATAGTATGCTACTAATATACCAATTGCTATTACTACTATTGGAATACCTGTAGACATCATACCTACTGAAAGCCCACCAATTATATTAGTTGAAGCTCCGGTTTCGGATTCTTGAGCTATTCCCTTAACATACTTGTAATCTGCTGAAGTAAAGATTTCAGTAACTTTAGCTATTATAAGTCCAACTGCGATACCAACTAATATAGCAATGAATGGTTGATAAGTTCCAAGCATTACTTTACATAGGAAAAATGATCCGATAAGAGTAATTACTGAAGTTGCTACTGTACCGGCATTTAATGCCTTTTGTGGATCCTTATCACCTCTTACAAAATAAACTCCTAGGATTGAAGCAAGTACTCCAACCGCTGAAATCGCAAGTACATATGAAGCTCCTGCCGTGCCAAATGCTATGATTCCTAATGTAATCCCGGATACGATTGCTCCAACATATGATTCGAATAAGTCCGCACCCATACCTGCAACGTCTCCAACGTTATCTCCAACGTTATCAGCTATAACAGCTGGATTTCTTGGATCATCTTCAGGAATACCGGCTTCTACTTTTCCAACTAGGTCAGCTCCAACATCTGCAGCCTTGGTATAGATACCACCACCAACTCTAGCAAAAAGAGCTATTGATGATGCCCCTAAACCAAATCCGGTAATAATACTAGGTTCACCAAATACTATGTAAGCTACACTTATTCCCAAAACACCAAGTCCAACTACACACATTCCCATTACTGCACCACCCGAGAATGCTACATTTAATGCCTTAGTCATCCCTGACTCCATTGCTGCGCTAGCAGTTCTTACATTTGCTTTAGTTGCTGCCTTCATTCCAAAATATCCTGCTAAAATTGAAAAAATTGCCCCAAATAGGAAGCATATAGCTGTAGGAACGTTAATTAATAGTGCTAATACTACAAATAATACTACTATGAAAGCTGCAAGTGCCCTGTATTCTCTACTTAAGAATGCCATTGCTCCTTCTTGAATATAACCTGATATTTCTTTCATTCTATCATTTCCTGGACTTAATTTGCCAATCCATGCTGATTTGTAGAAAGCGAATATCAAAGCCAGTGCTCCAACTACTATGGAGCCTACTACTGCTAAATCCATTTACTTCTCCCCCTTATTTTTTTTATGCTGCTAAACCAATAGCAGAAATTATAAATATAATAGCAGACACTACAGTAATCCTTCTAAGCATAGCTTGTTTACTTGTGCCTCTATTTCTACCCCATAATGAATCCGGTGCATTTCCACCAATTGCACCTAATCCTTCGCTGCCTTCTTGGAATAATACACTAACAATTAAAGAAATACTTGAAAGCAATATTAAAACTGAAAAGAATGTTGTCATACCTACACCTCCTGTTAAATTTTCGATAAATCAATAACATTAACATTTTAACATAGGGATATTAATAAAGCAATGATTTTGAAAAAAAGCATGGAGACTACTTCGAGCCTCCACCACCTTAAATCAACCCATTCGACCATTTAAGACATAATGATTTTTTCGAAATGTGACATATTATTTGGATTTTAAATTGTAGAATGTTTTAATCCCATTGTATTTTGCAGTATATCCAAGTCCATCTTCTATTCTTAGTAACTGGTTATATTTGGCTACTCTATCAGTTCTTGAAGGAGCACCTGTCTTGATTTGACCTGCATTTGTAGCAACAGCTAAATCAGCAATTGTTGAATCCTCTGTCTCCCCTGATCTATGTGATACTACTGCTGTCATACCATTTACCTTAGCTAATTCAATAGCATCTAGTGTTTCAGTTATTGTCCCTATTTGGTTCAATTTAATAAGAATTGAGTTAGCTACTCCAAGGTCTATACCCTTAGCAAGTCTTTCTGTATTGGTAACGAATAAGTCATCACCTACAAGCTGAACCTTGTCTCCAAGCTTTTGGGTCAATTTCTTCCAACCATCCCAGTCATCCTCTGCCAGACCATCTTCTATAGACACTATAGGATATTTTTCTGTTAAATATCCGTAATATTCTATCATCTCATCAACAGAAAGGACTTTTCCTTCTCCCTTTAAATTGTATGCCTTAGTAGCTTCATCATACATTTCAGAAGCTGCTACATCCAAAGCCAATCTTACATCTTCCCCTGGCTTATATCCTGCTTTTTCAATAGCTTCAACTATTGTAGCAAGGGCTTCTTCGTTGCTAGAAAGATTTGGTGCAAAACCACCTTCATCACCTACGGCAGTGTTTAATCCTTTAGACTTTAATACAGCTTTTAAACTATGGAATATTTCAGTTCCCATTCTTAAAGCCTCTTTAAAGTTTGAAGCACCTACTGGCATTACCATAAATTCTTGAATATCTACGTTATTATCTGCATGCTCTCCACCGTTAAGTATGTTCATCATCGGTACCGGAAGTGTCTTGGCATTAACACCACCTATATATTGATATAGAGGAATTCCTAATTCGTCTGAAGCTGCTCTTGCTACCGCCATGGATACACCTAGGATTGCATTTGCTCCAAGTTTTCCTTTGTTATGAGTTCCATCTAAATCTATCATTATGGTATCAATACCTACTTGATCGAATACTTCCAATCCAATTACTTCATCCGCTATTATGTTATTTACATTGTCTACAGCATTTGATACACCTTTGCCAATATATCTGGATTTATCTCCATCTCTCAACTCAACTGCTTCAAAGGCTCCGGTAGAAGCTCCTGATGGTACTATAGCTCTTCCAAAAGCACCATCTTCAGTATACACTTCAACTTCTACAGTAGGATTTCCTCTGGAGTCAAGTACTTCTCTTGCATATATATCAGTTATTATACTCATAATTAAACACACTCCTTTTTTATCAGTGAACAACAAGCTTCTAAACCCAAGATTCCTCGCTTTACTCGGAATGAGAAAGTAGTTCCTTGTTCACTGTTCGTTATTAGTTGTTCCTCTTACCTCTTCTCTACAATTAAGCTTTCTCCTGTCATTTCAATAGGCTTTTCTAAGCCTAATAATTCTAATAAAGTTGGGGCTAGGTCTGCTAGCTTTCCTTCTCTTAGTTTGAATTCTTGATCATTGACCAAAATTAATGGAACCTTATTAGTTGTATGGGCCGTAATAGGCGTGCCATCTCTTTCATCAATAAGGGCTTCGGAATTTCCATGATCTGATGTTATTATTGCACTTCCTCCCTTTTTTTGAATAAGGTCAATGATTTCACCAAGACAAATATCTACTGTTTCTACTGCTTTTATTACTGCGGGTATTATTCCTGTATGACCTACCATGTCAGGATTTGCAAAATTAACAATAAATAGATCATACTTATCCATATTAATCCTAGTTAATATCTCATCTTTTAATTCAAAGGCACTCATTTCAGGCTTTAAATCGTAGGTTGCTACCTTTGGTGAAGGTATAAGGACTCTTTCTTCGTTTTTAAAAGCTACTTCCCTTCCTCCATTGAAAAAGAATGTAACATGGGCATACTTTTCTGTTTCTGCTGCCCTAAGTTGAGATAATCCCTTTTCAGCAATGTACTCTCCAAGAGTATTCTCAATAGATTCATTTTTGAAAGCAACATGAACATTTGGCATGGTTTTATCATAATCAGTCATAGTTACATAATAGGTTTCTACTGTCTTTTCTCTAACAAATCCATCAAAATCAGGATCTACAAAGGCTCTTGTAATCTGTCTTGCCCTGTCAGGTCTAAAGTTAAAAAATATGATGCTATCCTCAGAATCAACGGTTGCAATCGGCTTACCGTCTTCTATGATTACTGTAGGAATCATAAATTCATCAGTTAGTCCGTCCTTATAGGAGTCCTTAACCGCCTCAAGGGAATTAACCTTTTTAACTCCCTTTCCTAGTGTCATCGCATCGTAGGCAAGCTGAGTTCTATCCCAACGCTTATCCCTGTCCATGGTATAGTATCTACCAGATATGGTAGCTATCTTTCCGACTCCAATTTCATCTATTTTATCCATAAGTTCTTGAATATGGGTGGTTGCGATTGAAGGCGGAACATCTCTGCCATCTAGAATAGCATGCACAAAAACATCCCTTATCCCATTTCTCTTCATAAGCTCCAATAAACCATATAGATGAGTATTATGGCTATGAACCCCTCCATCAGATACTAGGCCT
>CAZTEN010000129.1:0-6147 GCA_964612495.1 uncultured Tissierella sp.
ACTTCATTTATTCTAAACCTCATTATATAACACTCCTATGGGTTTTTCTATATTGAAATTAACCCTTTAAAGAACAAAAAGAACCAACCCCCTGTTTCACTCGAACAATGACATCAATTCTGCTTCACTTAGCTTAGATACAAGGGTTTCTCCTTCTTTGATTACCTTATCTATGATTTCCTTCTTCTGCTCTTGAAGCAGGAAGATTTTTTCCTCTATAGTTCCCTTAGTAATAAGCTTAATGACCTGAACCCTATTTTCTTGACCTATTCTATGGGCCCTATCCGTTGCTTGGTCTTCTACTGCCGGATTCCACCAAGGATCATAATGAATTACCATATCTGCTGATGTAAGGTTTAACCCTGTTCCTCCTGCTTTTAGGGATATCAAGAATACATCCCCCTGACCGTGGTTGAAGCTTCGAACTAGGTCTCCCCTATCAAGCATAGGTGTACTCCCATCTAAATACATGCAGTTGATTCCATGACCCTCCAATGTATCCCTTATTTTTTGAAGCATAGTTGTAAATTGGGAAAATATCAACAACCTATGTCCCCCATTTTTACTTTCTTGCACTATTTCTACTAGGGAATCCAGCTTACCGCTTTCTCCTTGGTAGTCCTCTAGGAATATTCCGGGGTGGCAGCAAAGCTGTCTTAGTCTGGTAAGCCCTGCCAATATCTTAATATGGCTTCTATTATAGCCTTTTTCTTGGATCTCTTCTGCTATTTCGCCTTTAATAGCTTGAAGATATCCTAAATACAGCTTTTTCTGCTCATCTGTCATATCTACCACTAACTTTTGCTCAATCTTATCCGGAAGCTCCTTTAGAACCTCTTTCTTAAGCCTTCTCAAGATAAAAGGTCTAATATGGTTATTTAAATCCTTTAGCTTAGAATTATCATGGTCTTTAGTAATTGGCCTCTCATATTTAACTATAAATTTGCTGTTGGAATGAAGATATCCCGGCATCAGATAATCAAATATAGACCATAATTCCGATAAGGAGTTTTCCATAGGGGTTCCTGTCAATGCAAAATACTGTTTTGCATTGATATTCTTTACAGCTCTTGCATTCATAGACCCATGGTTCTTAATATGCTGGGCTTCATCCAGTATACAATGTTCAAAAGTAAAGGTTTGATATTCCTCTATGTCCCTTCTCATGAGAGGATAGGAAGTGATTATCAGATCATAATTTTCAAGGTCTTTTATCAGCTCATCCCTTTCCGGCTTAGTACCGGAGATAACCAGGGTCTTTAAGGATGGAGCAAATTTCTTTGCTTCTTCTTCCCAATTATATACTAAAGATGTAGGAACTACTACTATACTGGTGCCTATCCCTTCTTCTTTTTCCGACAGAAGAAAGGCCAGCATTTGAAGAGTCTTTCCAAGTCCCATTTCATCTGCCAATATCCCTCCAAACCCATATTTAGATAAGGTCTTAAGCCATCTGAAGCCGAATACTTGATAATCCCTTAAATGTGCATTAAGCCCTTTAGGTAAAGTGAATTCCATATCCTCAGGGTCCTTAATATCCCTTACTAGTTTCTTAAAGTCAATATTCTTTTTGATAAAGTCCATTTCCTTGTCAGTTAAGAATTTATCTAGATATATAGACCTATATTTCGGAATCTTTATGCTTCCATCCTGAAGTTTTCCTAAAGAAATATCAAGATAGGACATCATCTCAACTATATTGTCTAATTCACTGTCTTCCAAGGATAGGAAAGACCCATCCTTTAGCTTGTAATATCTCTTTTTAAGGTTAAATGCATTGAGTATATTGGAAATCTCTGATACATCAATTCCATCTATATTGAAGCTAAATTCCAGCATATCTAAGTTAGAGTCTAGCCTTAATCCACCATAAAAGCTCTTTGATTCCATAAGGCCTATTTTCTTAAAACTATCGGAATAGAATACATCGGCATACTTCTGTAACTGAGGAACTATGTCGTTGATAAAGTCAAAGATAAGCTCTTCTTCTTCTAAGAAAAATCTTCCGTCGGCTACTTTGAAATCACTTTGCTCTAAGAGTCTCATTATAAGTCCTTCAGTATCTATATCTCGAAGGAGTATTCTATCCGGATCTTTTCTTGGTGCATTGGAGGAAAAGGGATTGATTTCAATGTCCCCATAGTTAAAGATTACCGTTCCATAAATTACATCTACTATTCTGTCAAAGTATATGGTGGTATAAAGATTAGGACTATAGATTGAGCTCTCAATCTTTTCATTTACCACAAGCTTAGAATTTTTCTTTATTACAGGAAGCACTTCAGAAATAAAGGTCTCCTTTAAGTCATCCTTAATCCTTATGTTCTTTATTTTCTTGCCGGACATCTCATTAAATATTGGCATATAGGATTTCATCTGTTCACTTGTTAGCCTATACACCTTTCCATCATAAAAGAAGTACTTACCGCTTGAGCTTATAGGTCCTTGGCCTGGCTCCAAGACCATATTCAAAATCAGGTCCCCTTCCTTTTCCTCTAAGCCGAAATTAAGCTCTAACTTTTCATCTGTTATCTCAACATCGTCGAAAATATTCCCATCTATATCTACATTAAATTTTCTACTAACAATTAAATCGAAAAATTTTTCCTCAGTAAGGGAGGTAAGTCTAAGCTTCTTGCTGGAAAAAGCACTGCCACTACCCCTTTGATACATACTATTAAACTCATAATTTTCATATAAAAGCTTTAAGAAGTCAATTAAGGGTTGGTCCTCCTTCTTAAAGCAATGTATTCCGGGGGATAAGATGAAGTTCTTACTAAATTCATTGTCCCTCTTATCAATTAGATTGGATAGAAATTTCCCAAAACTCTTAACTACATATAGTTTCTCTTCTCCAATTCTAAGGCTAATATATGATTCTCCCTGATTCCTTTCGAAATTCACTTCAAGATTCACAGGTATAAGCCCAAAGTCCCTCAATTCCCTATAGCTCTGTAGAATATTTTTAAGGTCTCCCTCACTCTTCTTATTTTGAAGCCTTCCACTTCGATCTATTTCCCTTATATTCAATAAAAAAGCTACTATATGTTTACAGTCACCTGAAAACTTGTGAAAGGCAGGGCAATTACAGGAAGTATCGGTAATATCCCCATAATTATTAAAGGTAACATTTGGCTCATAAACTTCAGTACCCTGAACCTTACCTACGAAATAATCACGGCTTTGATTTACCCTTACTTCCTTTACCTTTCCGGCATTAAAATAATTCTTCCCCTTGGCATATGTTTCATAAAGAGCTACTCTATCTATTAGAATATTATCACTTATCTTTAACATTTTTCACCACCACTAAAAATGATTATCTCTTTATTATACCTTATTTAACCTTAGTAATCAATTAAAGCAATGTTAATACTAATTAAAGGAAAAATGAAGTCTTAAGTAGATTAGATATACAAATTTGTTTGATAATAAAGAAAAATACTGTATAATAGATTTAATATATTTTAAGGAGTCTTGATTATGAAGCTATTAAAAGATAAGATAATCGAATGCGGTAAGGTCACTGATGGTAGGATTTTACGTGTAGAAAACTTTGTTAATCATCAGATGGACATAAAGCTCTTCAATGAAATGGGGAAAGAATTTAAAAATAGATTTTCGGATACTAAAATAGATAAGATTCTTACAATAGAAACATCGGGCATAGGCATTGCAGCCATAGTAGCTCAACATTTTGATTGTATACCAGTTGTATTTGCCAGGAAATTCCCTTCAGCCATAATCTCAGAAGATACTTATAATTATGAGGTCTTTTCCTTCACCAAGAATATTACCAATATGGTTAGGGTGGATAAAGAGTTCCTAAAAGAAGGAGAAAACATCCTTATAATTGATGATTTCCTTGCAAGTGGTGCCGCTGCAGTAGGGCTTATAAATATAGTAAGACAAGCTAAAGCAAATCCAGTTGGAATGGGCATCATAATCGAGAAAGGCTTCCAAGGAGGCAGAAAGGCTATTGAAGACCTAGGTGTAAGAGTAGAGTCCCTAGCCATAATCGATCATTTTGAAGATGGAAAAGTAGTCTTTAGAGATTAGTAAGCTTTGGAAAACCCCCGAGATTTTTAGAATCTCGGGGGTTTTGAATTTATTAAATTCCCATTAAATGTGTTTCAAGTATTTGGTCCACCTTAAGACCTTGTAGTCCTAAATAGTGGTTAAGGTTATTTAGAAGGTATTCTAGTTTAACAGGTCCAACTATTTCTGAGCCTGTTACTGCAACTCCGTAGTGTTGAGCTTCTAGTTTAACTAGCTCATATGCCCTATAAAGAGGTGTTGATGCACAGTCAAACATATTTATTGAAACTACTACTCCTTCTCTTTCAGGGAACTTGATTCCAACTGCTCTTGTAGTTGAAAAACCACCGCTTGGTCCTCTTACAGCCTTTGCAATTGCCTTAGCAATGCTTACATCCTCAGTAGCAAGGAATACATTATATGCTGTCAATCCTTCCATATCAGCTGACACAATAGTTGCACCTAAACTAGGGCTTAACTTTCCATCCACGGATAAATCAGGTTTTCTAGCTTCACGGTCCGGATGAGCTTCATCATCTAGTAGAGCCTTTAATCCCTCATATTGGCCTTTTCTGATATAGGATATGCTTGCCTTGTCAGGAGTCCTAGCATTAACACCTGAGAAGAATATTGGAACTCCATGCTTCTCATGTAATTCCTTACCTATCTCCTCTGCTAAATCCTTACATTCTTCTAGACTTATGTTGGATAGTGGGAACAATGGAATTGTATCTTGTCCACCAATTCTAGGGTGTGTACCTTCTTGAACTGTCATATCTATTAACTCGTAAGATTTAGCCGCCATTTCAAGTAAAGCTTCCTTTAATGGTGCTGGCTCTCCAATGATTGTAAGAACTGTTCTATTGAAATCGTGCTCTGGTTCACATGTAACAAGCTTAACTCCTTCTCTGTTTTTAATAGTGCCTGAGATAGCATCAATTACTTCTTGTCTTCTACCATCGCTAAAATTTGGTACTGCTAAAATGTATTGTTTTGACATTTTATTTCCTCCTTTATAATTAAACGTATTTCTCATGTTTATACCCCAAAGTATATCTATTCCTGTCAGGGATAATTTAAGAAATAATAAAAGGTAGAGGTCACTAAAAAGCATTTTGCTCTTAGTGACCTCTACCTTTTTATAGCTCTTTTATTTAGCCAATAGTGCAGCTCCAATAGAGCCTGCATATCTGGCACTTTTACTTGTTAAGACTTCTTTGCCAATCTTTTCTGATAATAATTGTATGAAAGGAGTAACTTCACATAAGCCCCCCGTTAGATATATTGTTTTTCCGCTTCCGTGTTTATGAAGCATAGTGGATACCCTTCCGGTTATAGAATTTACAATACCTCTAGCTATATCCTCACGTGGAGTTCCCTTTCCTATTAAGCTTATTACTTCCGATTCTGCAAAAACTGTACACATACTGGTAATGCTTATGTCCTTTCCCTTCAAAGCCATTTCAGCCAACTCGTCCAAGGCTACCCCCAAGGAATTTGCCATAAGGTCCAAAAATCTGCCGGTTCCTGCAGCACATTTATCATTCATGGTGAAATTGGTTACTCTTCCACCTTCAATAGTGATTACCTTAGTATCTTGCCCCCCAATATCAATTACTGTGCAATCTTCTCCCAAGAGATAATATGCTCCCATTCCATGACAGGTTATCTCTGTTACTGTCTTGTGAGCATATGGAACTGATATTCTTCCATATCCGGTTGCTACAATTTTTGATTTGTCTAAGTTAATACCCGATTCACTTAGCTTACCTTCTATGATCTTAGAAGTCTCAATACTACTCCAACCTGTCGGTAGTGTAAAATTATGCGTTAAACTATCCTCAGTGAAAACCGAGACCTTGGCTGCAGTTGAGCCAATATCAATTCCTATTTTATACATCTAATCACCCTTCTAAGTTTAAAATAAACTCTTAAATCATTGTAATATATATTTTTCTTATTCTAGTAGCAAACTTTTTCAATAGTTTCAAGGAAAGCCTCTACTCTTGTTTTCACTTGTCCGGTATCTGAATCTGAATAATCGGTTTCGATTTGAATGAATGGAAGATTTAGCTCTTCTTCTACAACCTTTTTCAAGGAGAAGGATTC